>CAJZJI010000088.1 GCA_916049935.1 uncultured Streptococcus sp.
CCAATAATTTGGATAATAAATACCAAAATAAGGATGGCTACTGTAGCGACAAAGATGATATCTACTTTGTTTCGTGTATAACCAATGAGGTAAGCTAAGTTTCCTAATCCTCCCGCACCGATAACACCAGCTACTGCTGTAGAACCGATTAACGCGATTGCCGTTACGGTAATCCCTGATACAAGTGCTGGAAGTGATTCTGGAATCAGCACTTTTGTAATGATTTGGCGGGTATTTGCCCCCATTGATTCTGCCGCCTCGATGACTCCTGACGGGATTTCATTTAACGCGATATCCACTAAACGCGCATAAAATGGCGCTGCACTGATGATCAATGTTGGGATTGCCCCTTTAGGACCCACAATCGTTGACATGATGGCTTTTGTAAAAGGCATTAATAGAGTCAGTAAAATGATAAATGGAATCGCACGGAAAATATTAATGATTCCGCCTAAAATAAGATGAACCCATGTATTTTCAAGACTGCGACCTTTTCCTGTTAAGAAAAGAAGGAGTCCTAAAATTAATCCGATGACAAATACATAGAACGTTGGAATGAAGGTCATATAGAGAGTTTCATTAATAGCTTTAATGACATCAGGCCATACAACATTCTCGAACGAAAACATTTCTCTGAAAAGTTCATCTAGGCTTGCTTTTGCTAAAAATAGATTAAACATGCTCTAACACCTCCACGATAATTTCTGCTTGTTTAAGATATTCGATGACCTCTTCTGCTTTTGAAGATTCTTCCTCAATCAAAATAATCATGCTTCCTAATATCCCTTTTTGCGTAATATTTACCTTCGCTTGTAAAATCGATACTGTTGCATCGAGTTTACGAATCGCTTCAGATAATACGGCGTCTCCTGTACGGTCGCCTAAATACTGAATACGAACTGCTACACCTGGGCGAAGGGACGTTGAAAGATGATGGAATACTTCATCGATTTCATCATCCACACGTTCTTCTCCCACGAATTGTTTTGTAATTGGTTGTTGTGGATTTTTGAAGACTTCAATCACTTCTCCACTTTCCACTACTCGTCCTTCTTCCATCACGGCAACACGGTGGCAAATTTGACGGACAACATGCATTTCATGCGTAATTAACACAATCGTTAATCCTAGTTCTTGGTTGATTTCTACTAATAATTTTAAGATATCTTTTGTTGTCTTAGGGTCAAGTGCACTCGTTGCCTCATCACATAAAAGGACTTCTGGTTCGTTGGCTAACGCACGGGCAATCCCGACTCTTTGCTTTTGTCCCCCAGAAAGTTGTGATGGATAAGATTTCTCACGTCCTGTTAGTCCAACTAAATCGATTAATTCGGCTACCTTAGCTTTACGCTCGGCTTTTGGAACTCCTGCAATTTCAAGTGAAAAAGCAATGTTTTCTTCGACTGTTCTCGACCATAAAAGATTGAAATGTTGGAAAATCATCGCGATTTTTTGACGTTCTTTTAAAAGCTCTTTGCGTTTTAAGGTTGTAATGTCTTTTTCATTAATATAAATATGACCACTTGTAACTGTCTCAAGTCCATTTAATAAACGGATCAATGTACTTTTACCCGCACCTGAAAAACCAATCACTCCAAAAATTTCGCCTCTACTAATCTCTAATGAGACATCTTTTACAGCTTCAACCGTGCCTTGTTTCCCAGTATATGTTTTGGACACGTTCTCTACTCGAATCATTGTTTCACTCCTTAATGTTAAAAGGGAGCGAAAAGTACAATGCTTTTGGCTTTGCATCTTTCCACTCCTCTTGTTCTCTTACTATTTTTATTATTTCGCAGGAATTACAGAACCATCTGTATATTTTTCGCTGATGAATTTACGGATTTCATCACTTTGTAACACTTTGATTAATGCTTTGATTTTTGCGCTATCTTTGTCAGCAGGTTTTACAGCGATTAAGTTAGCGTATGGTGAGCTTTCGTCTTCTAAAGCGATTGAATCTTTCACTGGTGAAAGTTTAGCATCGATTGCGAAGTTTGAGTTGATGATCACTGCATCCCCTTCATTGTTTTCGTATGTTGATACTAATAATTCAGGTGCGATTTCTGTTTTGATTTGGATGTTCTTAGGATTTTCAGCAATGTCGCTTAATCCAGCAGTTACAGGGTTCACGCCATCTTTTAATTTAATTAATCCAGCTTTTGTGAAGAAGCTTAAGAAACGTCCAACTTCAGCAGGGTTTGTTGAAGCATATACCACTGCGTTGTCTGGTAATTCTTTTAATGATTTGTATTTCTTAGAGTAAATTGCCATTGGTTCGATATGAACGTTCCCTACAGAAACTAAATCTTGGTTATGTTCTTTGTTGAATTTGTCAAGATATGGAGTGTGTTGGAAGTAGTTTGCATCCGCATCTCCTCCGTAAACGATATTGTTTGGAGTTACGTAGTCATTTACGATGTTAATGTCTAATTTGTACCCTTCTTTTTCTAACAGTGGTTTAGCAGCTTCTAAGATTTCAGCGTGAGGTGCTGGTGAAGCGACTACTTTAATTGTTTTGTCTTCTGCTTTTGCAGCTTCTGTTGTGCTTTCTGATTTTGCTGAGTTGTTTCCGCAAGCTACTAATGCTGTTGCTAAAAGTCCGAATGTTGTTGCTTTGAATAATTTATTAAATTTCATGTTATAAGTCCCCTTTTTGGTTAAATGATTGTTCTTTGTTTGGAAACCACATGCGCGCTTCGTGATTTCCAACAGATGTTGCTCTGTCCATGTTGGTTTGGGCCATAAAAAAAGCTTCCCCTCTACACACTAGAGGCGAAGTTTTCGCGTTACCACTCTAATTCCGATAAACCTCACAGTTTACCGCTCCAAAAGTACGTTGCATGGTGCAAGATACCCTTGTACGTTATCGAGTACAAATCGCAAAAGCTTCATCACCTTTGTTGCTCCCAGACCATTTTCAATAAATTGCCCCGTATCCTTTCCCACCAACCGGATTCTCTTTAACGTTCTTCTTTATTTACTTATCTGTTCATTGCATTGCTTTATCTGATGAAATTACTATAAACGATGGTGGTATTCTGAGTCAATGCGAAACTCGTTATTTGATTATACCTGTTTTTCAGAACCTGTTATAACTTTTATGCATATAGCTTTAAACAAAAAAGAAGGAGCGCAATAACGCACTCCTTCTGCTAATTTTAACTATTTCTTCAAGAACTTTCTCATTGAAAGAACTGAACCAAACGCACCGATAAGAACACCGATGGCAACCATTCCTGCTGAAACATAAATCAAGAATGGATTTGGATCGAGTAGGCTAAAGCTTGATCCAGAGAAGAAATCTGAACCGCCTTTATACACCCATAGGTATACAGACCATACTAATCCAATTGGGATAATTGAACCGATTAATCCAATCATACCGCCTTCTAAGAAGAATGGCCAACGGATGTAAGCTTTTGTCGCTCCTACCAGACGCATGATTTCGATTTCTGTTCTACGTGCATAGATTGTTGCACGGATTGTATTTGAGATTAAGAACATCGCTAACGCTAAAAGTCCTAAAATAACAACTGCCCCAATATTACGAGCTGTCGCAATAATACGGAATAAGTTATCCGCACGAGCTTCCCCGTAACGAACACGCGCTACATAGTCCATGCCTTCGATTTCTTTTGCGATGGCACTTGTTTTTTGTGGTTCCACTGCTTTTACGTCGAATGCATTACGAAGTGGGTTCGCATCATTTTTAAATAATGATAACTCTTCCCCGAAGTTCTTTGTTACGTCTTCTAACTCTTCGTCTTTAGAACGGAAAGTAACAGACTCAACGCCATCTAAGGCTTTAATTTTCGCTTCTAATTCATCTGTTTTTGTTTGATCAGCTGCCAAATCAATAAACACACGTACGTTTACGTCATTTTCAATATCTGAACCGATTTTATTAACGTTAAATAGAAGTGATACGAACACCCCTACGATTAATAAGATCATTGATACTGCAGAAACAGCACCAAATGTCATCAATCCATTTCTGAAAAGACTCTTGAAGGCGTCACGTATATGACGACCCATGGTTCTAATCTTCATATCCGTATTCCCCCTGTTCTTGGTCACGTACAATTTGACCATTTTCAATCGCAATTACACGGTGCTTTTTCTCGTTAACGATTTGGCTATTGTGTGTCGCCATTACGATTGTTGTTCCTTGTTCGTTGATACGTTCAAGGATATCCATGATTTCCATAGAAGTATCTGGGTCAAGGTTCCCTGTTGGCTCATCGGCAATAAGGATACCAGGTGTATTTACGATCGCACGGGCAATCGCCACACGTTGTTGTTCCCCACCAGATAATTCATTTGGGAAATTGTTCATACGGTGTTTTAGGTTTACTAACTCTAAAACATCTTCTACACGGCGTTTAATTTCACGAGGTGATTTTTCAATAACCTCCATCGCATATGCCACGTTTTCGTATACAGTTTTATGTTGTAAGAGTTTAAAGTCTTGGAAGACAACCCCTACATAACGGCGTAAGTATGGAATTTGACGATCTTTAATTTTCATCAAATCATATTTACCTACACGAATTCTACCTTTAGTCGCTTTTTCTTCGCGATACATCATTTTAATGAAAGTTGATTTACCTGCACCAGAAGGCCCTACTACATAAACGAACTCTCCATCCTTAATTTGGATAGATAAATTATTAATAGCAGTAATGCCTTTATTATATTTCTTAGTTACATTCATCATTTCAATCATAAACTCACCAGCTTTCTAATCCTTGGATATTTTAATCCTCCCTATTATAGCACCCGAATATTACAACCCCTTCACATAAGATTACAGAAATATTAAATTAAGGATACGAGCCATCGCGTTCAGAAATGGAACGTTGGACCGGAATACCGTAAACGGCTGGCACAGCCGTGCGGATATTTCGGGAAACGCACGCCATTTCTGCGATGGCGAGTTCAACT
>CAJZJI010000089.1 GCA_916049935.1 uncultured Streptococcus sp.
ATTTCTCTGCACCAGAATTTCAAAGGAACGAAGTTCCTTTATTCATTTTTTGCACAAAAAAAGTTGAGAGCGTGTCTCAACTTTTCTTAGTTTCTAAAGATCTTGGCTTCTAAAAAGAGGTCGTTGTAAAGCGATAATAGGTCAGTTCCTAAATTCTCGTAAACCTCCATCTTCTCCATCGCTTCCTCACTCGGATAGAAGCTCTCATCCGAAGTAATGTCTTCTGGTAAGAGCGCTATCGCATCCTTGTTTGGCGTTGCATAACCAACATACTGAGCATTCTTCGCTGCGATTTCCGGACGCAACATGAAATTGATAAACGCATACGCGCCTTCCTTGTTACCAACCGTTTTTGGAATGACGATATTATCAAACCATAAGTTCGTTCCTTCGCTAGGAACCACGTAGGCTAAATCTTCATTCTCACTCAACATTTTAGAAGCTTCCCCTGAGAAAGTGACGGCTATGTTGGCCTCTCCTTGAACCATATAAGTCTTCATTTCATCAGCGATAATCGCTTTTGCATTTGGCATCAATGTCTTCAAGAATTTACCAGCTTCTTTAACAATGGCTTCGTCTTTTTCATTAAGAGAATAGCCTTGTGTTTGTAAAGCAATCCCCATCATTTCACGAGCTCCGTCAATAAATAGAATGGAATCTTTTAAATCCGCATTCCATAAATCGCGCCACTCGCTAATCATTCCTTCTGGATAAACTTTCTTATTATAAACAATTCCTAGCGTTCCCCAGAAATAAGGAATGCTGTATGAATTATCAGGGTCAAAGGATTGATGTAAGAAACGTGGGTCGATATGTTCCATCCCTTTGATTTTTGAATAATCTAATTTTTCAAGTAAGTTTTCTTCGACCATTTTATGAATTGTATACTCACTTGGAATGGCGATATCGTAGTTCGTTCCACCTTGCTTAATTTTTGTCAGCATGGCTTCGTTTGAATCGAACGTTTCATAAATAACTTTATAACCTGTTTCTTGTTCAAATTGTGTAATAAGTTCTGGGTCGATATAGTCTCCCCAGTTATATACGATAATGGTTTGAGGGTCACCTGCCGTTGCTGTTTCAAAATTCTTACGCATTCCAAACAACACTAGGCAAGAAACTACGATCGTCCCGATTAACATCGTTAGTCGCTTCATAGTGTGACTCCTTTCAACAAGTCACTCTCCGAAGCCTTCCCATTCAATCGTTTTTGTTGGAATTTTTGAATGAAGTAATATCCAATCACGAGTGATAATGAGAATAGGAACATCAATGTACTTAAGGCATTGATTTCTAAGCTGATTCCTTGGCGCGCACGTGAGTAGATTTCAACGGCAATCGTTGAGAATCCATTTCCTGTTACGAAGAATGTCACGGCGAAGTCGTCTAATGAATACGTAAATGCCATAAAGAATCCACTTAGAATTCCTGGTGTAATCGCTGGTAAAACAATGCGTGTTAATACTTGTGAGCTTGTTGCTCCTAAGTCACGAGCTGCTGTAATCATCGATGGGTTCATTTCTGATAATTTTGGTAAAACCATCAGTACAACGATTGGAATGTTAAACGCGATGTGCGCAAGTAAAACCGACATAAAGCCGAGTTTGAATCCAACCACTGTAAAGAGAATTAAAAGGCTGGCACCGATGATAACGTCTGGCGATACCATCAAAATATTGTTAAAGCCTAATAACACTTGTTTGCGACGGTTTGAACGGATGTAATGGATCATGATAGCCCCAAGTGTTCCAATCACAGTCGCGATTAATGATGATAAGAGTGCAAGAATTAATGTATCGAGCACAATTCCGATTAAACGTGTGTCCGCAAGAACAGCTTTATAGTGGTCAAGTGTGAAACTCTCAAATCCGTTCATGCTACCAGCACTGTTAAATGAGTAAAAAATCAAGTAAAAAATCGGAGCGTATAATACTACAAATACGAAAATTAAGTAGAGATTTGTCCACTTACTATTATTTTCTAATTTCATTCAGATACGCCTCCTTTTCTACGGTCTCTTGTAATAAACATTAAAATAATCATTGCTACAATCAATACAACCCCAATTGTAGAACCCATCCCCCAGTTTTGCGTTACTAAGAAATGTTGCTCAACGGCTGTACCAAGTGTAATCACGCGGTTTCCTCCAATTAAACGAGTCAACATGAAGAGTGAGAGCGATGGAATAAATACGGCTTGTACTCCACTGCGCACTCCGTTCATTGATAATGGGAAGATAACGCGTCTAAACGTATCCCATTTTGTTGCCCCAAGGTCGCGGCTTGCCGCAATGAGTGAACCTGGCAACTCTTCAATAGAGTTGAAGATTGGCAAAATCATAAATGGTAATTCGATATACGCTGCTACCGTTAAGAAACTGAAGTCAGTGAATAGGAATTCTTGTGGCGCCACTCCGAATAATGAAAGGAAGTTGTTCACTGTCCCTGTTTGGCTAAAGATTCCAATAAATGCATAGGCTTTTAATAGTAAGTTTACCCATGTCGGTAAGATGATTAATAAAAGCCATAGTTGTTTATGTTTTGAACGACTAAGGAAAAGTGCTGTTGGATAACTCACGAGTAGCGTTATGAGTGTTACTAAAAATGCATACCACACTGAGTTGAATGTCATTTCTAAGTAGTTTCCTGACGCGAAATAGTTTGTATAGTTCCCAAGCGTTACTTGACCATTGATGTCGAAGAATGATTTATAGAAAATCATTCCAAGTGGCGTTACTACGAATAATAACAACCAGATAAAGTATGGAATGGAAAATAAGAAACGAGATTGTTTAGTCATTTTCTTCTACCTCGTCTTCGTAGCTTTCTAAACGAGCGTCGAAGTCTTCTTCACTTTCTCCAAAACGCATTACGTGGATGTCGTGTGGTTCGAAGTATAAGCCCACTTTTGATCCAACTTCTGCTTTACGAGTTGAGTGAATCATCCATTCGTTGCCATTTTCGTCATAGCAGATGATTTCGTAGTGAACTCCGCGGAATAATTGAGTGTCCACTTCAACCGTTAATTTTCCTTTATCGATAGACGTTAATGATAAGTCTTCTGGACGAATCACGATTTCAACTTTTTCATTTGGACGCATTCCGGCATCGGCACACTCGAACTCTTTACCAACGAATTCTACAAGGTAGTCTTCCTTCATAACCCCATCAACGATATTACTTTCACCGATAAAGTCCGCAACGAAACGGTTGATTGGCTCATCGTAAATATCTACTGGTGTTCCTGATTGAACGATTTCTCCTTTACTCATAACGAAGATTTCATCACTCATCGCTAACGCTTCTTCTTGGTCATGCGTTACGAAGATAAATGTGATTCCTAAGCGTTGTTGCAATTCACGAAGTTCGTATTGCATGTCTGTACGAAGTTTTAAGTCTAATGCTGACAATGGTTCATCAAGTAATAGCACTTCTGGTTCATTGACAAGCGCGCGGGCAATAGCCACACGTTGTTGTTGTCCACCAGACATTTGTGAGATTTCACGGTTTTCGTACCCAGATAATTGCACCATTTTTAAAGCGTCTGCCACTTTTTCTTTAATGATGTTTTCTGGAGTTTTCTTTAAGCGTAATCCAAACGCGATATTTTCGAATACATTCATATGTGGGAATAATGCGTAGTCTTGGAAAACAGTGTTCACTTTACGTTTGTTTGGTGGAAGGTTAGTAACGTCTGCCCCGTTTAAAGTCACTTTTCCGTTTGATACATCTGTAAATCCAGCGATAATACGTAAGATTGTTGTTTTACCGCATCCCGAAGGCCCTAGTAATGTATAGAATTTTCCTTTTTCGATTTCGAAGTTGATATTTTTTAAAACATGAGTGTCCTCATAAAATTTGTTCACATTCTCAAATGAGATAATTGTGTTGTTTGACATTGCTAGCACCTAACTTTCTTAATTATAAATATGAATCTGTCGCTACGACTAAAACTTTCGATGTTGTCTTAGCGGCGTTGCTAATTTGGTGTTTGGCTTTCGCCTCAAAATAGAAGGACTCTCCCTTGGAAACTACTTCAACTTGTTTACCGACTTTGACCTGAATAGAACCTTCGAGCACATACCCAAATGTTTCCGCAAGTGACGGTTGGAACGTCTTGTACGCTCCCCCAACGGCAAACTCTAGAATTACGGGTTCCATCTCATGCTCGTTCGAGTCTGGATTGAGCCATGTGACCATCGTATGGTGCTTGACGTCTTCCATCATCGTCATATCCTCTTGGCGGTAGATCGTGAGCGCCTCTTCTGGCCCCTCATCGAAAAAGTCCGCTGCATGGCATCCTAACACTTCAAGAATATCAAAGAACGTATCCATTGATGGTGAGCTCAAATCATTCTCTAATTGCGAGATATATCCCTTTGACAAATCTGTTCTCTCTGCTAACTCTTCTTGCGTTAAACCCTTTTGAATACGGAGGGCACGCAGTTGATGACCGATTTCCATTGTCTTCTCCTTTTAAACTAATTGTTTACTAACACAAAGAACATTATACATTAAGTTTAGTAATAGTCAACAAATCAACCCCGAAAAAAACGCACTTTTTTGAGAGTATATTTTTTCGCATGATAGCGCGGGTTTTGTGCTTATTTTTTCTCGTGAAAAAAGCTGAAATTATCATATATGATAATTATCTTTTATGATAATTGCACATCGTTTAAAAAATCAAAATTAACTTATAAGTTAATTTTGAGTAAACAAAAACAGGATTCGAAATCGAATCCTGTTTTTGTGTCTGCATCTATTTATTCGGAGTGGTTGGTTGCGTTTCTAACCGCGATGTCTCACATACTATGGAGTTGAACTCGACCTCACAGAAATGGCGTGCGTTTCCTGAAACATCCGCAGAACGTTGCACGTTCCTTCCGGTGTTCCAGTCCAACGTTCCATTTCTGAGCGTTCGGTCTCGTATCCT
>CAJZJI010000090.1 GCA_916049935.1 uncultured Streptococcus sp.
TTCTTGTAAGTTAATACGAATATCTTGTGTTGAAGTTTTAGCTACTTCTGCAAATTCAACACCTTTTGCACGTGCGATTTCACCGTATTCTGATAATTGTTCTTTATAGCGATCTGCTTCTTTCGCTAAATCTTCACGTAATTCTTTACCTGATTTTGGTGCAAATAATAAAGCTGTTACTGCTGCTGCAGATGCTCCGATAAATGCTCCTAATAAAAATCCGCCTGATTTACTCATGTTCAACACTCCGTTTCGTTATTTTTGTTTTTTCTTCTTTGAAAGAATTGTTCTTCCAAAATTAAATGCCGCTACTGCACGGCTTGTTTTTGAAAGCTTCACTGCTTTTGTTGCTAGATTACGAGAAGATGTATTTACATCTGAAATCGTCACACCTAAATCGCCTGCCGCTGTAAACAACGGATTTGTCGCTTTAAGTTTGCCGTTCACGTCATCTACGAGTACATTTGCTTTATTTAATAACCCTTCAACTTCAATTGAAAGACTATCAACATCTTTTGTAATGACTTCTAATGAATGATTCACATTATCAACGGTTTTATTTAATCTTGATAAAATCGGTGATACTTTGACAATTACAAAAACCACTAATGCTAATAAAGCACATGCAGCAATTAATGCAGCAATCTCAACACCTGTCATTGAGCCATTCCTCCAATCTTTAAGTATGAGTTAATGATAACACTTTCTCACGAAAAATACCATCATATTATTTCTTAAATTGCTATGCTTTCAATCATTTTTTACATATGTTACACTTATTTTATTACTATTAAAGGGTGACGCTTATGCATATTATTTTATGGATGGATTCCATCACAAATTTCTTTACGAATTACTGGAATTCCTTTGATTGGGAATCCATTTTATCAAATGTTTTTACGAAATTATTATCATTAATTTTATTATTCCTATTGTTCTACTTTGGAAAGAAATTTTTACATTATCTATTTAAGAAAACCATTCTTTCCTCTGTAAAAGTCGTTCGTCAAAGCGAAAATAGACAAAAGACGATCGTGAAGCTCTTAGAAAATATGCTCGATTATTTCCTATACTTCATCTTAATTTATTGGATTCTCTCGATTATCGGTGTTCCAATTTCTAGCTTACTTGCAGGAGCTGGAATCGCTGGGGTTGCCCTAGGTCTTGGTGCGCAAGGTTTCCTATCAGATGTGATTAACGGTCTCTTCATCCTACTCGAACGCCAATTCGAAGTTGGAGATGCCGTTCTCATTAATAACATCGCTGGAACCATCGCAAGCGTCGGCGTCCGTACTACACAAGTTCGAGGTTATGACGGAACTCTTCATTACATTCCAAACCGCAATATCACTGTTGTAAGTAACCAATCTCGTGGAAACATGCGTGCTTTAATCGAATTACCTTTAAATAGCAACGTGGATTTAAAATCTGTATACTCAATCATTGAAGAAATTAATAACCAATATACAAGAACCGACGAAGCACTAACCGCTCCGCCAAAAATCGTTGGACCACAAACCAAACCGAATGGCCAATTTGTGTTCACCATCGCACTGATGACAAAAAACGGCTTGCAACATGCAACCTACCAACGTTATTTAACACTTTATCAAGAAGCACTGCTAAAACAAGGCATCGACCTCTCATCACCAGTCATCCCATATTCAACTAACTAAAAAAGAAGGCCCACGCCTTCTTTTTTCTTTTCCTTAGGATGCATATACTATCTTCCCTTTCCTCTGTGATATGTGGAATGGTATATCAACTCACCTGCATTATAAAAAATAAGCTACAGCGATTCCGAGGAATTCTAATATTAACTTTCCAATTGGGATGCAGTTACCTTCCTCTCATTTCTTCTGCTTTCTACGGAATGGTATATCAACTCACCTAAATTTGAGTAAACCAATTACAAAAGAGTCCTTTTGATAATGTGGTCCCCTTGCACCTCTTACTTTTAAGCTAGGATGCAGATACTATTTCCCTTTCCTGTGTTAAATACGGAATGGTATATCAACTCACCTGCATTATAAAAATTAAGCTACAGCGATTCCGAGGAATTCTATAATAGCAAAAATGGGAACTTGCATAAAATGCGAATTAAAGGGCGTAAGGAATTTATTCCCTACGCCCTTTTTGAGGCTTTTAAGGTGCAAGACCAAGGCTTGCACCGGTGCCCCATTATAGCTATTATCTAGAATTCCTAAAAAGGAATCGCTGTAGCGATTACCGCTTTATTTATTATTTTTTTCCACAAAATCATATTCGCGGGTGAGTTCATGTACCATGAAGTTGATTCGCTTCAAAAGCTCCTTCCTCGTCACAATCCCCACAAACTCATCCTCATCATTCCCAATACAAATAAAACTCTCATCCACAAGCTCATTTAACACATCTTCCACTTGCGTATCCTGATGAATGATTGGAAACTCCGTACGCATCACGTCACGCACTTTGTATTTCCCTAACTGATTCATATGAATTTGTTCCACACCAGTGATTTTATGTAAAATCATCGCTAGTGAAATCAGACCTACAATTTTATTTTCCTTATTCAATACAGGAATGAGTGAATAACGCACATTCGTCAACACAAGCATCGCGTGTTCCAATGTATGATCCTCTTGAAGAATGGCTACTTTTTCCGCATCGATAAAGAGCTTATCACGGTCTTCAAGTAACAACTCCTGGATTCGTTTATGAATCAAGCGTATACCCTCCCTCATCAGACCACGTATAGTCTAAAACGAGGCCATCTAATACTTCATGTTTTGTTGTGTAATACGTTAAGCGTAATTTGTCTTTCGAAAGAATATCCAGTACTGCATACGACGGAGTCCCCTCATAGCTACCACGAGGATAATTCGTTGACCCTGAATTGATGCAAAGCACCCCGTTAACATTCTCTGCATTTAGTTTATGCGTATGTCCGTAAAATGCGACACGCGCGCCCATTTCTTTAGCCGCATTGGCTAAATACTCACGACCTGTGTTCACATATTCGAAGTGACCATGCGCTACGAAGAAATTAATGCCTTCTAGCGTAAATACTTCAGAACGTGGATATTCTGGATCGTAATCGCAGTTTCCTGTTACACGAATACAATGCGATAGGCGTTCATCTTTATAAGGAAATTCTGAATCTCCCGTATGCACGAATGTCACATCGCTTCCTGCATAGTGGTCGAAGATTCTCTTTAATGTTAATTCTTGTCCATGGTTATCACTGACAACGACAATTTTCATAATTATTCCTCCGTTTGATTTAACTCATGAGTCCATTTTTCCCACTGGCTAACAAGCAATTCGATGGCTTTCGCACGGTGGCTAATTTTATTTTTAATATCCATTCCTAGTTCCGCAAATGTCTTACCATACTCAGGAACAACAAATAATGGATCGTATCCAAATCCGCTATCCCCAGCTGGTAGAGTCGCGATTTGACCTGGGCATTCTGCTTGAACAACGAGTGATTCAGTATTTGGCGCAGCTAGCACTAAGCAACAAGTGAAATGAGCCGAGCGCTCTTCTCCAACGAGTCCGCCAAGTTCTGATAAGAGTTTGGCGTTATTGGCTGCATCACTCTTTGGTTCTCCAGCAAAACGTGCTGAATACACTCCTGGTTGACCGTCTAACGCGTCCACGCAGAGGCCAGAGTCATCCGCTAATACGATTGTTTGAAGCTCATTCGCAATCGTCTCAGCCTTTAAACGTGCATTTTCTTCGAAGGTTTTTCCTGTCTCTTCGACTTCTTCTAATTCTGGAAAATCTCGCAGTGTCTTTACAGAGTATCCTTTTGGCTCAAAAATCTCCGCAAACTCTTTAGCTTTCCCAACATTATTCGTCGCAATCACGATTTCTTTTTTCAATTCGACGGGTTTTACTTCTTCTTTAAGTGTCACTTTTTTCACCTTAAGACCTGTTCGATTCAACCAGTTTTCAGCAATTTCTTCAAAGAGGCTTGCTTCTCCAGTTGTATAAATTTCAAGAGTTGGTTCAGGATTCGTTTCAGGCGTTTCGCTTAATTTGCAATAATCTAATAACGCACTCACGCTGGAAACTGTTTCTGCGCCTGAGTCAATTAATGTGACGCCATCTCCTACGACTTTTTGAATCGTTTGACGAAGCAATGGATAATGCGTACAGCCTAGAATCACTGTATCGACCTCTGTTCCTTCTAACGGACGTAAGGTTTCGCGAACCACTTCTTCTGCTTCTTTAGTATCCGATTGGTTACTTTCAACAATTGGTACAAATTTTGGACAAGCAATATCAAACACTTCAATATCTTTATTTTTGTCATGCATCGTCTTTGGATACACTTTACTAGCAATCGTCGCGTTTGTTCCAAGAACACCGATGCGGTCATTCTTGGTTTGCTTGATAGCTGCAAGGCTACCTGGTTGAATCACTCCAACGACTGGAATTGTTAAGGTGTTTTGTAATTCTTCTAGAACCACTGCAGTCGCGGTATTACAAGCAATAACAAGCATTTTAATGTTTTTATCTAGTAAAAATTGCACCATTTCTAATGTATATTGGCGGATTTCTTCAACTGGTCGTGTGCCGTATGGGCAACGTGCTGAATCGCCAAGGAAGATCATGGATTCGTTTGGTAATTGTTTGAGGGCTTCTTTGAGGACGGTAAGACCGCCAACGCCCGAATCGATAAACCCGATTGGTCTTTTCATGGTTTCTCAACCTTTCTTTCTTTAGTCTTCTATAGTATACCATAGTTCGAGTGACGCTGATTCAAAAGTGGTTTGGTTTATGAAAAAGTTAAGCAACTTATACAACACCTTCTAAACACCTTCGGTGTACGAATGAAAAGAATCGAATCGTCTAACACTGCGTGCCTTTATCGGATATCTTCATAGTGTTTGTAATAGCTGTAGCGGTT
>CAJZJI010000091.1 GCA_916049935.1 uncultured Streptococcus sp.
ATTGCAGATAAAAATAGAGCAAAAATTACCTATGCATTGTGTCAAGATGACGAACTGTGTGTGTGTGATATTGCAAATATTATAGGTGTTACGGTTGCAAATGCCTCTCATCACCTGCGAACGCTCCATAAGCAAGGGATTGTTAAGTTTCGAAAAGAGGGAAAACTTGCATTTTATTCATTAGATGATGAGCATATCAGACAAATTATGATGATTGCATTGGCACTTAAGAAAGAGGTGAAGATCAATGTCTAGTGGGAAAGCAAAACAGTTCGAAGAAGAAATGAAAGCCTATCGTGTTCAAGGATTTACTTGTACTAACTGTGCAGCCATTTTTGAAAATAATGTTAAAGAACTTCCCGGTGTTCAGGATGCGAAAGTAAATTTCGGAGCATCTAAAGTTTATGTTAAAGGGACGACAACCATTGAAGAATTAGAAAAAGCAGGAGCATTTGAAAATTTAAAAATTCGAGATGAAAAAGAACAAAGGGTAGAAGGAGAACCTTTTTGGAAGCAGAAAGAAAACATTAAGGTATATATATCAGCTCTTTTACTTGTAGTTAGCTGGTTCTTAGGAGAGCAGTATGGTGAAGAGCATGTTCTACCGACAATTGGTTATGCAGCGTCCATTTTAATCGGTGGATATTCGTTATTTATTAAAGGTCTCAAAAATTTAAGCAGATTAAATTTCGATATGAATACGCTTATGACTATTGCCATTATAGGAGCTGCAATTATTGGTGAATGGGGTGAAGGGGCAACCGTTGTTATCCTATTTGCGATTAGTGAAGCATTAGAGCGTTATTCAATGGATAAAGCACGTCAATCTATTGAATCTTTAATGGATATTGCCCCAAAAGAAGCGTTAATTCGACGAGGCAATGAAGAAATGATGATTCATGTTGATGAGATTCAAGTTGGAGACATCATGATAGTTAAGCCCGGGCAAAAGTTAGCAATGGATGGAATAGTGGTTAAAGGTACATCGACATTAAATCAGGCTGCGATTACAGGTGAAAGTGTTCCAGTAACGAAAATCACAAATGATGAAGTATTTGCAGGAACCTTGAATGAAGAAGGGTTACTTGAGGTTAAAGTAACAAAACGAGTTGAAGATACCACTCTTTCAAAAATCATTCACTTGGTAGAAGAAGCCCAAGCAGAACGGGCCCCCTCTCAAGCGTTTGTCGAGAAATTTGCAAAATACTATACACCAGCTATTGTCATACTAGCTCTTTTAATTGCAGTAGTTCCACCATTATTTGGCGGAGACTGGAGCCAATGGATTTATCAAGGATTAGCTGTATTAGTGGTTGGTTGTCCTTGTGCCTTAGTAGTCTCAACTCCAGTTGCTGTGGTTACAGCAATAGGAAATGCAGCGAAAAATGGTGTATTAATTAAAGGTGGTATCCATTTAGAAGCAGCAGGACACTTAAAAGCGATAGCCTTTGATAAAACAGGAACATTAACCAAAGGGATTCCAGCTGTAACAGACATTGTGACATATGGTAGAAATGAAAATGAATTAATAACCATAACATCAGCCATTGAAAAAGGATCGCAGCACCCTCTTGCTTCAGCGATTATGCGAAAAGCAGAAGAAAATGGATTAAAATTCAATGAAGTAACAGTAGAGGATTTTCAATCCATTACAGGTAAAGGCGTTAAAGCCAAAATAAATAATGAAATGTATTATGTGGGAAGTCAAAATCTTTTTGAGGAATTACACGGAAGCATTTCAAGCGATAAAAAAGAAAAAATTGCCGATATGCAAACTCAAGGTAAAACGGTGATGGTGTTAGGAACAGAAAAAGAAATTCTTTCGTTTATTGCCGTAGCCGATGAAATGAGGGAATCGTCTAAAGAAGTTATCGGCAAGTTGAACAATATGGGAATCGAAACAGTGATGCTAACAGGCGATAACCAAAGAACGGCAACAGCCATCGGAAAACAAGTTGGTGTTTCGGATATTAAAGCTGACTTACTTCCAGAAGATAAGCTTAATTTTATTAAAGAACTTCGAGAAAAACATCAAAGTGTGGGGATGGTCGGAGATGGCGTGAATGATGCTCCAGCCCTTGCGGCATCTACCGTTGGTGTAGCAATGGGTGGTGCTGGAACTGATACAGCTTTAGAAACGGCTGACATCGCCTTAATGTCTGATGATTTGAGTAAATTGCCATATACAATAAAATTAAGTCGTAAGGCTTTAGCAATCATCAAGCAAAACATTACCTTCTCTTTGGCGATTAAATTAGTGGCATTACTTTTGGTCATGCCCGGTTGGTTAACACTTTGGATAGCGATATTTGCTGATATGGGAGCAACTTTACTTGTAACATTAAACAGTTTACGCTTATTGAAAATCAAAGAATAGGTTCTAAAATGGGTATACTGACCCCCAAAAGTTAGACAGAAAATCTAACTTTTGGGGTGTTTTTATTTAATTCTCATTTACGGGGGTCAGTGCCTTTCAGTAATGCTTTTTTTCTTCAAGTCATTTGTCATGTGTTGGCGTACACTATATAATAAAGATATCTTTACTTTGAAGGAGTACTTATGACTCAAGGAATTATTATTAAAGCGTTGAGCGGGTTCTACTATATCGAATCGGATGGAGTGATCTATCAAACTCGTGCGCGCGGAGTTTTCCGCAAACGAGGCCAATCGCCACTTGTTGGGGATGTGGTGGAGTTCGAGAGTAGTAACTTGCAAGAAGGGACGCTAACGAAAATCTTGCCGCGAAAAAATGCCATCGTGAGACCGCCTGTCGCCAATGTGGATGTCGGGATTATCGTGATGTCGGCTGTCGAACCAGAATTTTCGACGCATCTTGTCGACCGTTTCCTTGTCTACTTGGAAGGCTTGGATGTACATCCGGTCATTATGATTACAAAAACCGACTTGCTCGATGAAGCAGGAATGGCACGTCTCGTGGACATTAAGGCGCGTTATGAAAAAATCGGCTATCCGGTTTATTTTGGACAGGAAGTCATGAAGGACAAGGCGCCGCTCTTAGAGAGCTTGCGTGGTGAGAAGGTCATCTTCTTAGGGCAGTCCGGGGTTGGTAAATCCACCTTGCTGAACGAGATGATTCCTGAATTAAACCAAGAAACGGGAGAGATTTCGAATGCGTTAGGCCGTGGACGTCATACGACCCGTCATGTATCGCTTCATGAAATCGAAGGCGTGTGGATTGCGGATACACCGGGATTCAGTACGGTTGATTTTATGGATATTGAAAAAGAGGACTTACCGCATTTATTCCCAGAGTTTGTCCAAGTAGAGCATGAATGTAAATTCAGAGAGTGTTCGCACCAACATGAACCAAACTGCGCCGTGATTGCAGGAGTGGAGTCAGGAGACATTTGGCAAGAGCGATACGACCACTATTTGAATTTCTATGAAGAACTGGACCAAAGAAAACCAGTATATAAACGAAAAAAGTAGATAGAGGAGACAGAACATGAAAGTAGCACCATCAATTTTAAGTGCAAATTTTGCAACATTAGGAGAAGACGTTAAGAAAGTCGAAAAATTAGGAGCAGACTGGATCCATATCGATGCCATGGACGGACAATTCGTTCCAAACTTAACATTAGGACCAAACATCGTTGAAGGATTACGTCCTGTGACTGATTTAGTATTAGACTGCCATTTAATGGTACAAAACCCAGAACGTTTCATTCCACAATTCGCAAAAGCAGGAGCAGACTACATCTCTGTTCACGTGGAAGCAACGCCACATATCCACCGTGCGCTTCAAGCGATTAAAGCAGAAGGCGTAAAAGCTGGTGTCGTGATTAACCCAGGAACACCAGTCAGTGCCATTTCAGCAGTCTTAAGCGAAGTAGACTTAGTATTGGTGATGACAGTGAACCCAGGATTTGGCGGTCAATCATTCATTCCAGAAACATTGGATAAAGTACGCGAATTAGTCGCATTGCGCGAAGAAAAAGGCTACCACTACTTAATCGAAGTGGATGGCGGAGTGAACGGTGAAACAGCAAAACTTTGCGCTGCTGCAGGGGTAGACGTTGCCGTTGCCGGTTCATATGTATACTACGCAGACGATATTAAAGCTGCGATTGATTCAATTAAAGAGGCATAAGAGGGACGAAGATGGAAGTTGTGATTATCTTGGGAGGACCAAACACCAAAGAAAACATCAAGGAGCTCTTAGAAAACCGATACGGTAAGGCCTATGAAGACTTCCGCTTTGTCGGCGTCGATGGTGGCGCGCTTCGGTTATTAGACCAGCATCTTCCCATGGAAGTAGCGATTGGGGACTTTGATTCTGTCACAAAAGAACAGCGCGACTTGATTCATGAAGCAGCGGGTACTATTGTCCAGCTCCCTTCTGAAAAAGACGATACTGATTTTGAGGCAGCTTTATTATGGGTGAAGGAGCATTACGAAGGAACACCGATTCATGTACTCGGTTCCTTTGGCGGGCGAGTGGACCACGCGATTAGCACCTTATGGACGATGATGCGACCAGACTTAGCACCGCTTATTCCATACGTGGTATTTGAGGATGCAACGAATGTCGTGAATTTCATCCAGCCAGGCACATACACGATTGAAAAGATGGACTTTACGAAGTACTTATCTTTTATTAGTATGACTCCTGTGGAAAATGTAACCCTCGTTGATGTGAAATACACGCTCGATTCAAAAAGCTACGCATATCCAGTGGCCCTCGTCAGCAATGAATTTACAAGTGACAAGATGACCATCTCCTTTACAAAAGGACTCATCTTAGTCGCCCAAACTCGAGATCATTGGAGATAAAACAAACATCGCACAATTAAATTGCACCCCAAAGGTTAGATAAAAAAGGCTCTTTGTCAAATAGTGTTGATGAAGAATTTTAGGAAGGGATTAAGCAACTA
>CAJZJI010000092.1 GCA_916049935.1 uncultured Streptococcus sp.
TGACTCGCAAAATTGCTGAAATTAAGAAAACGGATGGGCAAAATCGTCCATCCGTTTTTTAATCGAAATGACCCTAAAGGACACGAATTGTGATATACTAGTAGAGAAAAGATAGGAGGAATAATGATGAGTGAACCAGTAACTGGATATATTCATTCTACAGAGAGTTTTGGTTCTGTAGATGGACCAGGTATCCGTTTTGTAACCTTCATGCAAGGTTGTCGTATGCGTTGTGAGTTTTGTCATAACCCAGATACTTGGAATATTGGGGGCGGTCATCCGATTACTTCTCAAGAATTACTCGATCAAGCATTGCAATATCGTGCATTCTGGGGACGTAAAGGTGGCGTAACTGTCAGCGGAGGAGAGCCTTTATTGCAAATTGATTTCTTAATTGATTTCTTTAAACGTTGTAAGAAAGCTGGAGTACACACAACATTAGATAGTTGTGGAATGCCATTTACGTATGACGAACCATTCTTCTCAAAATTCGAAGAGCTATTAGAATATACGGATCTTATTTTATTAGATATTAAACATATTGATGATGAACAACATAAGAAATTAACAGGATGGACGAATAAAAATATTCTTCAACTAGCAGAGTATTTATCAGATAAAGGACAACCAGTATGGATTCGCCACGTGTTAGTTCCAGAACGTTCAGATTATGATGAATATCTCATCCGATTAAGTGAGTTTGTAAGTAAATTAAAGAACGTATTGAAGTTTGAAATTTTACCTTATCATAAATTGGGTGTGTATAAATGGAAGAACTTAGGAATTCCATATAAATTAGACCATATTGAACCACCAACACAAGAACGTGTGGACAATGCTCGTCGTATTTTAAGAACTGACGAATATAAAGGTTATTTAAATGCATAATGAAAGAGCTGTTATAGTTTAAAAGCTATAACAGTTCTTTTTTTCTAGAAATCTTAGAAAAAATGCATTATCTATTGGTTTTAAGTGATAATTATGTTAAAATTGTCAATGTAAATTTATATAGAGAGAGGCCAAATTATGAGTAAATTATTAGTTTTCGGACATCAAAATCCAGATACAGACGCAATTACATCAGCAATTTCATATGCTTACTTATTACGTCATTTAGGAGAAGATGCAGAAGCAGTTGCCCTAGGGACTCCAAATGAAGAAACACAATACGCTTTAGAATATTTCAAAAAAGAAGCTCCACGCGTGATTGGAGATGTTTCAGAAGAAACAAACCGTGTAGCATTAGTAGACCACAATGAAGTTCAACAAAGTGCTACAGGAGTTGAAAAAGTGGAAGTAGAATATGTTGTGGATCACCACCGTATCGCAAACTTCCAAACAGCAAACCCATTATTCTACCGTGCAGAACCAGTAGGATGTACAAATACAATTTTATACAAAATGTACAAAGAATATGGAGTAGATATTCCAAAAGATATTGCTGGATTAATGGTCTCAGCCATTGTATCAGACACATTATTATTCAAATCACCAACATGCACACAACAAGATATCGAAGCAGCAACAGACTTAGCAAACATTGCTGAAATCGATGTGAATGTATATGGTTTAGAAATGCTAAAAGCTGGTACAAACTTAGGAAATAAATCAGAAGATGATTTAATCGACTTAGATGCGAAATCATTCCCAATGGGAGGAGCAAACTTACGTATTGCGCAAGTAAACGTAGTGGATCCTGAAGAATTATTAGCACGTCGCGATGCATTAGAAGAAAGCATGCGTGTTGCAAACGATAAAAACGGATATGATACATTTGTATTTGTCATTACAAACATCTTAACAAGCGTCTCAACAGTATTAGTTGTTGGTGACCATTTAGATAAAGTGGCTCAAGCGTTTAACGCAAGCTACACAGACGGTGTACTAACACTACCAGGAGTTGTTTCTCGTAAGAAACAAGTTGTCCCACCTTTAACAGTGGCTTTTGAAGGATAAAAATTAACGGAGTGGGTGAGGAACATCCTTTAAGTCCTCCCCACTTTTTTAGTAAAGGAAAAGGAAAATGCGAAATCTATTACAGTTAGTGAAAGATGCGCTTGTACCACAATCTAAAAAAGAGTGGACGATTTCTCTTGTAACGATAACGGTGCGTAATCTTTCAGTGATGAAGAAATTTTATACGCAAGTTTTAGGTCTTGTTGTACTGCAGGACTTTGATAACGAAATCCTTATTGGTCACAGTAGGGGTAGCGTTCCTTTGCTTCGCTTAGTTCAAGGTAAAGGAAGTAGAGATTCAATTCTAACAACGTACTACATCGGATTTAAGTTAACAAAACCATTCCAAATGGGCGAGTTAATTAATCGATTGATTTTAGAAGAACAAACAATCACTGCGACAGGTTTTGATGGCTATACGGATAACTTTTATATCGTGGATCCTGAAGGGAATCGCTTGAAGTTTATGATTGAAAGCGAGAGTGGTTCTGAACTCCTTGATGAATATCTTGAAGGGACAGAAATGAATCGTTCGCTTCATGAGTTTATCGATGGAGTCGATGCGATGGCAGAAGAATTTCCACCAACCGCTAGCATCGCACAAGTGCACTATAATGTGTCCGATGTTGAAGAAACAGGAGCGTTTTTAACCGAAGCGTTTCTATTCAAGACTACCTATGATTATGTGACTCGTCGTAAGAATTTTAAAGTGAATCGAGATGGATACTCACTAGCGATTAATGCTTGGGAGTTCATTCCTCATTCACATCAAGATTTTTATGGGGTTTCTGAAATCGAATGGCGTGTTCCAAATATGCGAGAATTAGAAAATCTAGTGTTAAATTTGGAATCTAAAAAAGTGCCGTTTCATTATTATGATGCTGTGCTGAAAGTACCAACAGCAAACGGCATCCAATATTGTTTCAAAGTGGGTGATCATGCATGAGTTTTTTAAACCCATCTTCATATCGTAAATACCGTAAAAACAAAATGATTAGGCATGTATTATCACTCTTAGCCGTTGTCATTTCTGGTTTTCTACAGGCGTTTACACTGAAAGTTTTTATTCAACCATCGAATCTATTGTCTAGTGGGTTCCTTGGAGTATCGATTTTAATGAATCAAATCGCAGAACTCTTTGGGGTAGAATTATCAATCTCAATGTTACTGATTATGCTTAATATTCCAGTTGCAATTTTATGTTACCGCGGAATCAGTCCACGATTCACGTTTTATTCGATTCTACAAGTATTCGTGGGAAGTTTCTTTATTCGAGTATTGAATTTTGAGCCGTTATTTGTGGATGATACAATGCTGAACGTGATTTTCGGTGGGGTATTAAATGGTTTATATGTTTCACTGGCCTTGAAGGGAAATGCTTCTACCGGTGGGATGGACTTTGTGGCTTTATACGTTTCGAACCGTAATGGGAAAACGATTTGGCAAGAAGTCTTCTTATTTAATACAGCATTACTATTAATATTCGGTGCGTTATTTGGCTGGAAACATGCGGGATATTCGATTATCTTCCAATATATTTCAACAAAAGTGATTAGTACCTTCCACCAACGTTATCATAAAGTTACGTTGCAAATTACAACGCGTTATGGTGAAGACGTCATGGATGCTTATTTAAAGACAGTCCGTCATGGGATTTCATGTGTGGAAGCCATTGGTGGTTTCAGTCGAGAAAGAATGTATTTATTACATACAGTATTATCTTCGTATGAGGTGATTGATGCAATTGCTGTGATTAAAGAAGCAGACCCGCGTGCGATTATTAATCAAATTAGTACAGAAAACTTCTATGGTCGATTCCATAGGGAGCCAGAATAAGGAGGAATTTAATTGGAGAGATATTTAAACAAAGACACATTAAAATCCTTCATTCTGGTTTCATTAGGCTGTTTTATATTTTCGTATACAATTAATGCACTTGTAATTGCTAACCACTTTGGTGAGGGCGGTATTACAGGGTTAACCTTATTAGGGTTCTATACATTACAAATTGATCCAGCCTTATCAAACTTAATTTTGAATGGATTTTTATTACTGATTGGATATCGTTATCTTGAAAGAAAAACAATGGTATATACTGTTTTAGCAGTTTTTGAATTACCAACTTTCTTAAAGGTGACACAGGACTGGCCTGTATTCGTTCCAGAAAACCTAGTTGTTGCTGGTGTAGCAGCTGGAGTATTGGTTGGAATAGCATTAGGTCTTGTTATCCTTGGGAAAGGAACGACAGCAGGTACGGATATTATTGCGATGATGATGCATAAATATTTAGGGTGGAGCGTTTCTTCTTCATTACTAATGATTGACTTCATTATCGTGACACCACTTGCGTTTGTGATTGGTTTTGAAAAAGCAGTTCTAACGTTAATTATGTTATTTATCGCAAGCAAAGTGATTAACTTTATTTTAGAAGGGTTTAATCCACGAAAAGCGATTATGATTATTTCGGATAAATATGATGAAATTGGACAGCGAATTCAAACGGATTTAGATCGTGGAATTACGGTGTTGGATGGACACGGCTTTTACTCAAAAGAGAAGAGACAAGTGTTATACGTTGTTGTCAGTCGTCAACAATTGATGCCAGTTCAACGAATTATTCACGAGTATGATCCAGAAGCATTTGTAATTATTACAGACGTGAACCAAGTTATCGGAGAAGGATTTACATTCTATCTCGATGATAACGGAAATAAACTACATCATTAAATATGTTTTTTGATTTGAAAACCAAATCCTCATCCAGGAGATGTGATTACATTTGACTGGAACATTGACGGTGTAGCCGACCATATTGCCATTGTTGAAAAAGTTGAAGGCGATAAAGTGATTACGATTGAAGGAAATACAAGTGATCGTAATTATGATGAATCAAAAGTCGTTCGTAAATCACATAGATTGA
>CAJZJI010000093.1 GCA_916049935.1 uncultured Streptococcus sp.
TTACGTGAAGACTTAGTGAAAGAAGCAGATCGCTACAAAGAACAATTATCAGAATACGGTGAAATCGCACGTGCAAAAGGTGTTGAATTCGCTGAAGTAGCTAAAACTTCAACACAAGATATTCGTGTAAACTTACAAGAACAAGCTGGCCAATTCAAAGAACAAGTTTCTAAACAAGCAGCTAACTTAAAAGACCAAGTTGCAGCTCAAACTGAAAACTTAAAAGGTCAATTTAACGAAACAGTTGAAAAAGTTAAAGGAAACTTTTCTAAAGGAAAAGAAGAATCAGCAGAAGTGGTTGCTGAATTAGCAGAAGACGTTAAAGAAAAAGCTGAAGAAGTTAAAGCAGAAGCTTAATCTGAATGTTAAACAATGAAAGCCTGGGGAATTCCCCAGGCTTTTTCTTTTGGATTAGAAGTCGTATTTAACAGCAGTGAAGAGTTTTGCGCCGTCTTTTGTAACGGCTAGGCAGTCTTCGATACGTACGCCGTAGTCCCCTGAAATATACACCCCAGGTTCAACAGAGAAGCACATGCCTTCAACGAGTTCCATATCGTTTCCTTCCATAATTGAAGGGAACTCATGAACGCTTTGGCCAATCCCGTGTCCAAGGCGGTGGATGAAGTATTCACCGTATCCAGCTTCTGTGATAATGTCACGAGCAATCTTATCAATTTCGCTTGCTTTCATGCCGGGTTTTACTGCTTGGATAGCAGTATCATGCGCTTTTTGAACAATGTCGTAGATTTCTTGATGACGTGGATCTTTAGAGGCCTCGTCGCCGAAGAAGACCGTACGAGTAATGTCACTCGCATAACCGTCGACCATCGTTCCGAGGTCAAAGAGGACCCATTCATTTTCTTTCAGAGTACGTTCGCCAGGTTCACCGTGAGGATCTGCAGCGTGATCGCCGAAGAGCACCATTGTGTCAAAACTCATTTGAGAGACACCAAGCTTTTTCATTTCGAATTCGATAATGGCAACGACTTCGCGTTCGCTAATGCCAACTTTCAAGGCATTCTTTCCGATTTCAATCGCTTTATCGGCAAAGGTTCCTGAGTAGACAAGTTTCTCGATGGCATCAGCGTCTTTCACTAGACGAAGTTGTTGAACGACTGGCGTTAAGTCCACTGTAAATCGAATGCCAGGGAAGTGCTTTTGTAATTGCTCAGCAGCAAAGAGTGAGAAGTCCACTTTTTCCACGGCGAAATTCGTTTGTGTAGGGAAGTGCTCCTTAATCGCATCTGATAAGAGTTTCCAGCCGTCTTCATGGTCTTGATAACTCTTTACGGTAAAGTCAGGTTCCGCTTTTTGAGCTACTTGGTGTTCCAATGCTGGGACGAAGAGTAGTGGAGTCGCTCCTGGTGTATATACAAGCGCCACGATTCGTTCATGTGGCTCCGTTGAGAATTTTGTCAAAAGACGAATGGTCTCTGGATTTTGGATAAAAACAATCGGATTTTGTTTTTCTTTCATTTCATTTTCCAATTGCAAAAAAGTAGGGTTTAGTTTCATAATTTCATCTCCTTGAATCTATTGTAGCATATTATTACATCAATAATGTAAATAGTTTCAAAAATTATATGAAAATTGTTGTGAAACGCTTGCAAAAGATTTATGAAAGTGCTACCCTATGATTAGATGAAAAGATGCACAAAGGAGATTTGTAGATGGAAAAGCAAACAATTACGATTTATGACGTTGCTCGTGAAGCAAATGTGTCCATGGCTACAGTATCACGTGTAGTGAATGGAAACCCAAACGTAAAACCAGCGACTCGTAAGAGAGTGCTAGATGTTATCGATGAATTAGATTATCGTCCAAATGCCGTTGCTCGTGGACTTGCAAGTAAGAAAACTACGACTGTTGGAGTGATCATTCCAGATGTCACAAACCTTTACTTTGCGAGCTTAGCACGTGGGATTGATGACATTGCGACAATGTATAAATACAACATTATTCTAGCGAACTCAGACCAAAATAATCATAAAGAAATTCAAGTGTTAAACACATTATTGTCAAAACAAGTAGATGGTATTTTATATATGGGGAACCATTTAACACCTGAATTACGCACTGAAATTATCCGTTCTAAAACACCTATCGTTTTAGCAGGAACAATGGATGCGGAACATGAAATTGCGTCTGTAAATATCGACTTTAAAGAAGCAACTCAAGAAGCTGTTGAAACATTAATTGAAAACGGACATAAGAAAGTAGCGTTCGTAACAGCTGCGTTGAAGAATGTAGCTTCTGTAGATTTCCGCTTAGAAGGATATAAAGCGGCTTTAGACAAAGCAGGTATTAAATTCGATCCTAAATTAGTATACGAAGTACCATTGACATACCATGCAGGTGAATCAGTCGCAGAACGTATTCATAAAGCAGGCGTAACAGCTGCAATCGTAACAGACGACGAAACTTCAGTAGGATTATTAAATGGATTAATCGACTTAGGAATTAAAGTTCCTGAGAAATTCGAAATCATCTCAAGCAATAACTCTAAATTAACGAAGATGACTCGTCCAATTCTTTCAACAATTGCACCACCTTTATATGATATTGGTGCCGTAGCAATGCGTCTATTGACGAAGATTATGAACAAAGAAGAGATTGTGGAATCTGAAATTACATTACCTTACAAGATTGAGTTACGAAACACAACAAAGTAAGAAAAAACGAATAGCCTATCACATAGAATAGGCTGTTTTTTATACTATAGAGAATAGAAGGAAATAACAGAAAGGCTGGACATTATCCAGCCTTTCTGTTATTTAGATTAACGTGCTTTTGTTGTTTGAGGTTGAGGGGTAGGCGCCTGAGTTGCTGGCACTTGAGTTGTTGGTGCTTGAGTTGTCTCAGGTTTCTTTTCTTCTTTCTTTTTCTCCTCTTCTTTTTTCTTATCGCTAGAAGATGAAGATTTATTCCAGAATCGATTTAATTCTTCTGGAGTTGCACCTACCATAAAGTCGTATTTTGGATTCATAGGAGGGAAATCCTTCTTGAACCAATCAGTAGTCATTGAACCGCCAATCGAGTACGTACCACCATTTTCTGCTTTAAATGAACCTGCTTTTGTACCAGTTGTTGATACAACAGAATCACGATAAACAGAGTCTGGTTGCGTAAAGCTTGTTTCTTTACCAATCAATTCAGGGTTTGCTTCGTATGCAGCTCTCATCAAGTTCGTCCATTGACGTTGACTACGCATCGTTGGTTCGCCGTATCCGTCTCCACCAGTGATGGCGTAACGAGCGTTATAGAAGTTGTCATATCCGATCCATGAACCAAGAGTAACTGTTGGAGTGTAAGCTACAAACCAGTTATCAATCTCGTTTTCTGAAGTACCTGTTTTACCAGCTAAATCAGAACTGAATCCCATATTTCCTTTAATGTTGTAGAAGATAGTAGAGCTTGCAATATCTTGTAACATATTTGTTGTTAAGAACGCTGTTGCATCTGAGAAGACGCGCTCTGATTTATCTTCGTGTTGGTAAATCACATTTCCACGAGAGTCTTCAATCTTTTCGATTAAGTATGATTCGTGGTGTTCACCGCCATTTGCCAGTGTAGAGAAGGCACTTGTTTGTTCTCTTACAGAAGGACCTGTTCTCGTACCACCGATTGAAAGGGCGATATTTTGATATTCATCTTCACCGATACCTTCAGTGATCCCCATTTTCTTCAAGTATTCACCAGCGTTAATGCCTTTTTGAAGCATTGCTTGGTAAATCTTAATTACTGGGTTATTTAATGATTTGAACAGTGCGTAACGAACCGTTAAGAATTGGTTCGTAATTGAGTTACCATAGTTGGTTGGTTGCCAGTAAGTTCCGTTTCCTTGTGCGATACTAATCTTCGTATCCGGAACAATACTTGCTGGATAAATTAAGTTGTTTTCAATCGCTGGCGCGTACACCAAGATTGGTTTGATGGTTGAACCAGGAGAGCGGTGTGTTGAGAACGCGTGGTCCACTTGGTTGGCTTCAAAGTCACGACCTGCGACGAAACCAAGAATACGACCTGTTTTGTTTTCAATTAACACAGCACCGTTTTGAGCTGGCTCTTTTTGAGTTTTAGTTTCACCAGTACTTTGATCAACATATTGAGTGTTATACGTTGGTCCGATTAAGTCCCCGCCTTCAGCAATGGCTTTTTGCATCGCATCGTATACTTTTTGGTCAACAGTTGATGTTATACGGTAACCTGAAGAGCTTAATTCGCGCTCAGCTTCATTATAGTATTTACTATATAATTCTGAGTCGTTTTTAACATCGTTATACGTCAATTTGTTTTTCTCAGCTGCTTTTGTCATTAAGACTTTAACGGCCTCACGATGCACAGCTTGATATAAGTATGATTGACGGTTTGAAGCAAGCTCTTTTGGAGGAAGGAAGTCCTTCGTAATGTCATACGCTAGAGCTTCTTCGTATTGTTCTTTAGTAATTTTGTTTTCACGATACATACTAAAGAGAACAAATTTCATCCGTTCAATACCCGCAGAAGTATCTTCTTTTAAGGTAGCTTGGTTTGTGTATGGGGTGTACACAATTGGATTTTGTGGCATCCCAACAAGATAAGCAGCTTGTGGTAAGGTTAAATCTTTTGCAGCCACACCGAAAACACCTTGAGCGGCTTCTTCGATTCCGGCGATATTTAATCCATTATGATTTCGACCAAATGAAGAAACATTTAAGTAGGCTTCTAAAATTTGATCTTTTGTAAAGTGTTTTTCAAGACGTAATGCGTATAGAATTTCGTTGGCTTTCCGCTTGAAAGTAACTTCACTCGTCAAGATTTGTTGCTTAATTAATTGTTGCGTAAGAGTGGAACCACCCGTTGCGCCTGATCCAGAAGA
>CAJZJI010000094.1 GCA_916049935.1 uncultured Streptococcus sp.
TTTCAGCTTTCTTAGAAATTATTGTAAGTCTAAAGTCACATCTACTGTTTGTAATGGTACATCGTAGAATGGATCTTCGCGGCGACCTAAGAAATCTTTAGCTTGTTGTGGGAAGAGTGCGTACATTAACACATCTTCGTCAGATTTAGCGTATTCTTTAATCTCTTCGCGAATTTCTGGTAATTGATCTTCGATTAAGTCAGCTGGACGAACGGTCACAACTTCTGCATCGCCGATAATTTTTGCTTTCACTTCAGGATTAATTTCTGCTGGAGCTTGTCCATATAATCCTAAAACGTAGTCTTTGATTTCTTTTGGAACGAGTTTGAAACGTTCGCCTGAAATCACGTTCATTACCGCTTGAGTACCAACCATTTGTGATAATGGCGTTACAAGTGGTGGGTAACCTAAGTCAGCACGTACTTTTGGCACTTCTGCTAATACTTCTTCGTATTTGTCAGCTAAGCCTTGTTCTGTTAATTGACTTAATAGGTTTGATAACATTCCACCAGGTACTTGGTAAATTAATGTTTTTGGTTCTGTATCTTTTACTTTAGGGTTTAAGATGCCTTCTGCACGGAATTTATCACGAATGCCGTTGAAGTAAGCTGTTGCTTCTTCTACTTTCTTCATGTCAACGCCTGTTTCGAAGCCTAAATCTTTAAGCGCTAAAGCCATAGATTCAGTTGCAGGTTGACTTGTACCACCAGAGAATGATGATAAGCAAGTGTCGATGATGTCTGCGCCTGCTTCAGCTACTTTTAAGTAAGTCATTTCAGAAATACCACTTGTAGCGTGAGTGTGAACTTCTAAAGGAAGATCAGTTTTTTCTTTAATACGGCTTACTAATTCGTAACCTGTTTGAGGTGTTAATACCCCAGCCATGTCTTTAATACAGATTGAGTCTGCACCGAATTCTGCCATGCGTCCTACTAAATCAACGTAGTAGTCTACAGTGTGAACTGGACTTGTTGTGTAAGAGATTGCTGTTTGGCAGTGTCCGCCTGCTAATTTTGTTGCTTCGATGGATGTCTTCATGTTACGAACATCGTTTAAAGCATCGAATACACGAATAATGTCGATTCCGTTTTGTACAGATTTTTCTACGAATAAACGTACCACATCATCAGCATAGTTACGGTATCCTAATAGGTTTTGTCCACGTAATAACATTTGCAATTTTGTATCTTTAACTGCTGCGCGAATTTGACGTAGACGTTCCCATGGGTCTTCATTCAAGAAACGAATACAAGAGTCAAAAGTTGCTCCTCCCCATACTTCTAACGCATGGAAGCCAGCTTGGTCTAATGTTTCCAAGATTGGTAACATATCTTCAGTTGACATACGAGTCGCGATTTGACTTTGTTGTCCGTCACGCAAAACCGTTTCAGTTAAACGGATAATTTTGCTCATAATATCTTCCTTTCTTAAGGTCTTTCGATGGATGTGTATGCTGCAACGATGCGAGCAATATGCTCTTGCATCTCTGGGACCGTGTGCTTTCTAGAACGGGCGCACACTTTTGCTTCCTCATTGCAGATAAAACAACGTCTTGGAGTCATTCCAAGGGCTGTTCTGGAAATTGGCGTAGGAGTGTCTCCTGCCATTTCAACAACATCGATATCGAGTAATCTCCCGAGTGGGTGTCCTTCTTCAAACTCCGTACAAGCGCGCTTGACACGAAGTGCGTCTGCGCGAAGGACTCGGTAAAACTCCATCCCTGTCTGAGGCGAGAAGTCTTCTTGGTGAAGTTTCTCAAAAGACTGTAAAGCCTCATCTAATTCAGAAATCACAGAGGCGAAGACGGTTGTAATCGCCTCTGAATTTTTTACAGGACCTGGAATATTGAGTGTAATAGACACCAATACACACGGGTTAAATTGTTCTAGTAATTGTTGTTGGGTATGAGCACGTCTTTCTCTGGCATCAAGCATTTGCATGATATCCACAGGTGCTCCGTCAAACAAGGAATTAAACATTGCGAACAACGTCGATGATGCTTCCATCACGGTATTCGATAACCGCAACCACTTTATCACCATATTGAATTGGTTCTGGGTTTCCAACGATGCTGTATGCTTTTTCTTGTAATTCTTTGATTGTGTATTGAGGTACATCTAACCCTTTGAAGTGTTCAATTAAGTCTTGACGGTTAGGGTTGATAGCAATACCGATTTCAGTAACAACCACGTCCACACTTGTACCTGGAGTAATCACAGTATTTACTGATTCTACGAATGTAGGGATGCGTCCACGTACTAATGGGCTGATAACCATTGACATTTTTGAAGCAAAGGCTGTATCACAGTGACCACCTGAAGCTCCACGAATAACTCCGTCAGACCCTGTCATTACGTTTACGTTGAAGTCTGTATCTACTTCTAAAGCAGAAAGAATTGCAACGTCCAAACGGTTAATTACTGAACCTTTAGATAATGGGTTTGCGTACATGCTTGCGTCGATTTCATAGTGGTTTGCATTGTTTGCAAGTGAAATTGCTGATGGGTGGTCGAAGTCTTGAACGTCGATGACTTTCTCAACTAGCCCTTCTTCTAACAATTCGCACATTGAGTTTGTAATACCACCAAGTACAAAGCTTGCTTTGATGCCGTCTTTAATCATTGCTTCACGGATGAAACGAGTTGCAGCAAGAGAAGCTCCACCTGTACCAGTTTGGAATGAGAAGCCTTCTTTGTAATATGGAGAACCAGTGATTACTTTAGAAGCGTATTCTGCGATTAATAATTCTTTAGGGTTCTTCGTGTAACGAGTTGCCCCTTTGGCAATCCCATTAGGGTCTCCGATTTGATCTACAACAACCACGTAGTCCACGTCTGTTTGTGGAATGCTAATTGGAGTATTTGGATAAGGTACAAGGCTATCTGTAATGGCAACTACTTGGTCAGCGTATTTAGCGTCGATCATTGCGTATCCTAAAGAACCGCAAGTTGCTTTTCCTTTTGTACCGTTGATGTTACCGTACTCGTCAGAACTTGGAGCTCCGATGAAGGCAACGTCGATGTGGATGTCTCCTGCAGTGATTGCACGAGCACGTCCACCGTGTGAACGAATCACAACTGGGTTTTCCATGATACCGCTAGAGATGGCTGCCCCTAATTTATCACGTAAACCAGATGAAGTGATGTTTGTAATGACACCATTTTTGATGTGTTCGATTAATGGTTCGTGTACGTTCGCGATTGAAGATGGAGCGATTGATAGGTTTTTAATCCCCATTTTTGCAATTTCATCCATAACCATGTTGATTACATAGTCTCCTTCACGGAAGTGGTGGTGGAATGAGATTGTCATGCCATCTTTTAAGCCAGTTTTTTCGATAGCTTCACGAATGCTACCTAATAATTTTTCTTGACGAGGTTCAACAGGTTTGATTTTACGGCTAGCTGCTTCATAAGGTTTAATGCGAGCTAACTCACCTTCGTATACCCCATATTGATCTGCATATTCTTGTGGAATTTCACGTCCAGCTTTATTTAATACCATCTTAAATTTCCTCCTCGCTAATCAATCCAGCCGCTTTTGCCAATGCGATTACGCGCTCAGCACGTTCCACGATTGGTTTATCGACCATTTTACCGTTAACTGAGATAACACCTGATCCTTTAGCTTCAGCTTCACGAATTCCCCAAATAACTTCTTTAGCGTTTTGAATTTCTTTTTCTGTTGGTGCATAAACTTTATTAACCACAGGAATTTGACGAGGATTAATAACAGATTTTCCATCGAAACCTAATTGTTTGATGCGTTCTACTTCTTCACGGAATCCATCCATGTTGTCTACGTTAGAGTAAACAGTATCGATTGCAGCGATTCCTGCAGCACGAGCCGCGTGTAAAATCATGCTACGAGCGAAGAATAACTCTTGTCCATCAGGGTAACGACGAGTTTTCATGTTTGTTACGTAGTCTTCAGCACCTAAAGCGATACCGATTAAACGGTCACTTGCTTTAGCGATTTCGCGAGCGTTTAACACACCTTCAGCAGATTCAATCGCAGCCATCATTTTAGTGCGACCTACTGGGATGTTGTTTTCACGTTCAACGCGAGTGATGATTTCATCCACGTCTACGATATCTTGAGCTGTTTCAGTTTTTGGTAAACGAACAACGTTAACACCAGCTAATACAACGGCTTCAATATCTAAAGCACCTGTTGTATCTAAACCATTAATACGTACAACTGTTTCTACATTGCTGTAGTCAAAAGTTTTTAAAGCGAAATGTACTAATACACGAGCTGAGTCTTTTTCTTTTAAAGAAACAGCATCTTCTAAGTCAAACATAATTGAGTCTGCGCCGTAAAGTGGAGCGTCACGCAACATTGCTGCGTTTGAACCAGGTACGAACATCATTGTTCTTCTTAAGCGTTCCATGAGTCAATCTCCTTCCAGTCGTAGTTTTCAACTTCTGCTGCACGGTGAACAACTGTCACTGTACGAGCTTGAATTGTGCAATCTAAAGCACCTTTATCAACTGCGATGACTTCTGCTGAAGTAACGCCTAATTGTTTTAAAGTTTCTTCGATCACACGACGGATTTGATTTCCGAATTGTTTTTCGACACTACTTTCTAATTGAATGTCGATTCGACCAGCGGTACTTGGATTTAAAGTGATCATGATGTCACTTGATTCCAAAGTGCCGACTACTGCACTTTTTTTAATTTCCATTATTGTTTCCACCTTTTCTTTTGGATTTTAACCAATGAAATGTTTTTCTTCTAAATAATGATACGTAGTTGCTGGAACGAGCTGTTTCAACTCGTCTACGTTTTTGTCTTGAATGGCAGCGCG
>CAJZJI010000095.1 GCA_916049935.1 uncultured Streptococcus sp.
TTTGAATGCTTTCGACCCTAGTAAATCTCCTTCTTCGACAATCACTGCTCGAGGAGACAACTTGCTTGGCTGAACCATAACCCCTTCTTCTCTTAAAAGAGTTTGCACTTCATCAACCGACATCTCTGGATTTTGAATACGCGCACTTAGGTGAGGCGCAATATTTAAACTTGGGAAAATTTCTCTAGCCTCTTCTCCGTATTGTTCAAATAATAAATCCACAATCCAGCGTGGCATACTATATTCAACACTCAAACGTTCACGTTCATCTTTAATAGAAGAAACTCCATCGAATCCAGCACGTTGAACATTTCGAAGAACACCGTTGACGAATTTCGCAATCCCTTGATGACCACGTTTCTTCGCAATTTGAACGGCTTCAAAAATAGCTGCGTGATCAGGTACTCGGTCTAAATACGCCATTTGGTATACAGTCATTCGTAGGAGACTTAGCACCCATAATTCCATTTTCTTTTGTTTCTCGATAAATGGTTTTAAATAGAAGTCTAATGTCAGTTTACGCTGAATCGTTCCATAGAATAATTCCGTTAACAAACCTCTGTCTCTTGCATCCAGTTTGTGCTTTTGTAACACGTTTTGAAATGCAACTGTCGAGTACGCTTGATTCTTTTCTACATTCGTTAATAATTCTACGCAAATGTCACGTACATTACTCATGGTTTAACCCCTCAAAAATCGCATCATCCTTCACCCATTCTGAAAATCCATTCATAAATGCCTTCGCATCCATTTGAGCTTTTCCTGCTGGTTGAAGACGTGTAATCTCAAGAACCGTTCCGCCACCACAAGCCACATATAGACGTCCGCCTTCTACAAATAAGCTACCTGGTGCTTTAGTAGTTTGTTTATCCGTTAAAGCTACTCCCCACATCTTCACACGGTTTCCATTTAAAATCGTAAATGAAGTTGGCCATGGACGTAAGCCACGTACGAAACAATCTACTTCAGTCGCTGTTTTATTCCAGTCAATTTGCTCTTGCTCTCTTGAAATATTTGGAGAGAACGATACAAGCGCTTCATCTTGTTCTACTTCAGTAATCGTTCCAGCAAATAACGCTGGTAATGTTTCGATTAATAAATCCGCTCCAACGACACTTAGTTTTTCAAACATACTAGCCACATCGTCTTCACCAGTAATTGGAATGGCGCGTTGTGAAATAATCGCACCCGCATCCATTTTTGCAACCATTCGCATAATTGTTACGCCAGTTTCTTTGTCCCCGTTCATAATTGCATAATGGATTGGAGCTCCACCACGATATTTTGGTAAGAGTGACGCGTGAACGTTCACCGCACCAAAACGAGGGAAGTTTAAAAACTTCGTTGGTAAGAATTGACCATATGCAGCCGTTACAATTAAATCTGCATCTAGTTGCATCAACTCTTCCAATTCCTGAGACCCACTTAATTTTTCTGGTTGGTAAACAGGAATATCATGCTCCAATGCCACTACTTTAACAGGAGTTGGTGTAATGATTTTCTTACGTCCAACTGCACGGTCTGGTTGTGTAACAACGGCAATGACTTCAACTGTTTTATCTTCAATTAATCGTTTCAAAACACCTGTTGAAAACTCAGGCGTTCCCATAAAAATAACTTTCTTCATTTTTCACCTCTATAAGAAATGTTGTGGTTCCATATCAATCGTCATGAGTAATTTCTTCGAACCGACTTCTTGTGTTTCCATCATCAATTGTTCTAAGAACTCTTGCAGTTGCGGTTCGTTTTTGTACTTCACAATAATTTGGAAATAATAACGATTATTCATTCGCGCAATCGATTTCGCAGTCGGGCCTAACACCACTGCATTCGGCGATACATTCGCCTTCAACGCCTTATGCACTTCGATGGCTTTCTTAAACGCCACCCCTTCTTCTTCACTCGAGAAAGTAATCATCGTGGTAAAGAAGTACGGTGGATAGTTGGCCATACGACGCATCCGCATCTCCGTTTCAAAGAATCGTTCATATTGATGACCTTGCGCTAATTGAATCGCGTAGTGAGTTGGGTTATAAGTTTGGATAAATACTTCACCCGGCTTTTCCCCACGACCTGCACGCCCTGATACTTGAGTCAATAGTTGGAATGTTTTTTCCGAACTTCTAAAATCAGGAATATTCAAAGCCGTATCCGCATTAATAACACCCACAAGTGTTACGTTTGGATAATCTAGACCTTTCGCAATCATCTGCGTTCCAATTAAAATATCGGCTTCTTGATTCTCGAACTGCTTCAAGATGGCTTCATGTTGCCCTTTTCGTCTTGTCGTATCCACGTCCATTCGCACAATGCGAGCATCCGGGAACACGTCTTGCAATTCTTCTTGCACCTTCTGCGTCCCTGTTCCAAAATAACGAATTTGTCGACTATGACATTTCGGACAGAAATTAGGAATATGTTCTTCATGACCACAATAGTGACATTTCATACTTCTTGTATCCATATGAAGCGTTAATGAAATATCACAATTCGGACATTCCAATACCGTTCCACAATCACGACAAAGTACAAAAGAAGAATATCCACGACGGTTTAAAAGTAAGACACTTTGCTCTCCTCGTTCTAATCTTTTTTCGATGGCATCTAATAACGTCTTCGAAAATGATCCTTTTTGATGAACGAATTCTGTTCTCATATCAATCAAATGAACTTCTGGCAATAGTTGCGCCTGTGCACGTTTCGTTAATCTTAGGAGAGTATACACTCCCTTTTGTGCACGCGCACGGGATTCAAGACTTGGAGTCGCACTTCCTAACACCACTGGGCAGTGATGATATTCCCCACGCCAAATCGCTACATCACGAGCGTGGTATCTTGGAGACTCATCTTGTTTATACGTTGCTTCGTGTTCTTCATCTAAAATAATAATTCCGATGTTTTCTAATGGAGCAAAGACTGAAGAACGAGCACCGACCACAATGTCTGCTTCCTTATTCTTAATCTTACGCCATTCATCGTATTTTTCACCGACACTCAACCCACTATGAAGCACCGCTACACGGTCTCCAAAGCGAGACTTGAATCGGTCGACCATTTGAGGAGTCAATGCGATTTCTGGAACGAGCATCATCGCGCTCTTTCCTTTTTCAATCACTTCCCCAATCCATTGTAAGTATACTTCTGTTTTCCCAGAACCTGTAACTCCTTCTAGCAAGTACACTTTTGACGTGTCTGTATCAATGGATTCTGCTTTCACTCGGTCAAACGCCACTTGTTGTTCAGGATTTAACTGGAACGGCGCACTCTTTTTGAAGACTCTTCCTTTATACGGATCACGGTTCACTTCCTTTTGAACAATCGTAATCCAATTACGTTCGACTGCAAATTTTAAATCGGCCGTTGTAAAATCAGTATCCTCTAAGAAACGTCTCTTTTCGATTTCCATCACTTCCATTGAAGCGAGCGTCTTTAAGAACGCTACTTTCTTCTTTGCACGAGCAGAGATTGTTGGAATAAACTCCTCATACTCTTGCATCACATAATTCAATCGAATCCAGTCTTCTGTTTTCACCTTCGCGCGGTCTTTGACAACCGTCTCGATGACTACAGCCCCTTCTTTCTTCAACTTCATTAGTCGTTTTACATGTTCCTGTGGCAGGTCATCCGTGTATTGCAATGTATTTTCGTAATGGAAAATTTCTCGAAACACATCTTCATGGTCTTTCGGATTCACTAAGACGAATCGTTTTTCATAATTAGACTTCAACATCGCTGGGAGCATCGTTTGATAACATTGAATAAGGAAAGCATGAACCTTCTTCGATAAATATGCTCCAAGATCTATCATCTCTGGTGATAAGACGGGATCTAAATCCATTAAATGCAAAATATCTTTTACTTCTCCGTCAAAATCTACTTCGTCACTAAGTGCTAGTACGAATCCAGAAATACTTCGCCCGCCAAACGGAACTGCAACACGCATCCCTACTTCAATACTCTCTTGTAAATTTTCTGGGACATGATAATCAAACGGTCGATTCACTTGAATGACTGGAACGTCAACGATTACTTTTGCATACATCTTCTCACCTCCAAAATAGTTTTACTACTCATTATACCATAATGCACTTTAATTTGTTGTCGCTTGCTCTACACTTCAAAACTACGAAAACAAAAAAGCCAAGGGAGTTTCCCTTGACTATAAATTTGATTATACGTGTTCAGGTTTGCTGTCTTCACGAATTGTTAAGTCACCAGCAACAACTTCTTCCAAAGCACGACCTACATTTTTATGTGATTCGTAGTGTTCTAACATTGGTGGTTCATGGTGGTGTAACTCATGTGCACGTTTGCTTGATAAAATAACTAATGAATATTTTGAATCGATTTTTTTCAATAATTTATCGATTGATGGATATAACATCATAATGGTCTTCCCTCTTTCTACTTTTCTTCTAAAATTTCTTCTAATTCATCTTCAAACTTTTCAATGCTTTCCAAGTTTCTTTGGATGCGTAAATGTTCTGTTTGAATAATTGCTTCGATTTGTTGAACCGCATTTTCTACTTTGTCATTGATAACAGCGTAATCATAATACTTCATCAAACCAAGTTCTTCTCTCGCCACTTTCATACGGCTCTTAATCACTTCGTCAGAATCAGTTCCACGGTTTACGATGCGAGATTCTAGTTCACGTAAATCAGGTGGTGTTAAGAAAATAAACACCCCATCTGGCATTGCTTCACGTACTTGAAGCGCTCCTTGAACTTCAATTTCTAAGAATACATCTTTTCCTTTATCTA
>CAJZJI010000096.1 GCA_916049935.1 uncultured Streptococcus sp.
CTTCAAAACCTGTATCTATTACAGTTGAAGAAGGTGAATCATCAAATGATGTTGCCGATAAATTAGAAAAAGCAGGATTAGTTAAGAGTGCTAAAGAGTTCGTAGATTACTTAACAACAAATAACATTGCTGATAAGATCTGGACTGGTACTTTCGAAATTAAACCAGGAAGTTCTAATGAAGAAATCGCTCGTGCAATCGGAGCGTTACAATAATAGACATGAATCAGTGTTACAGTCGAAAGGCTGTAACACTTTTTTTGATTTAAATTAAAGTTTTCTGAAAATTAGATGAAAACTGTGGTACAATGGGAGTACGACTTTAGAAAGTGGAGTGAGAATATGATTGAAAGAAGTCAAGTAGATGTAAATCAAACATGGGACTTAACTCATTTGTTTGAAACAGAAGAAGCTTTTAACGAAGCGTTAGAAGACCTTAAAGGAAAAGTAGAGGCTTTCCAAAAAGAATACGAAGGGCAAATTACAACAGCACCTCAAGTAAATGCTGGTTTAGCAACTTACCGTGCCTTATTAGAACAACGTGGTCAAATTTCTGCGTATTGCAACCTTGCTGTGAGCGCGAATACAAGAGATAAAGAAGCGCAAACACGTGCTGCTCAAACACGTACAGTGTTAGCGGGATTAGATGCCAAATTAAGTTTCTTTGAATCTGAATTAAGTCAATTGGATGATGCAGTATTAGAAGAAGCACGCGCGAATAAAGAAGATGCTTTATATATCGAACGTCTCTTAGAAGATAAAAAACATTTATTATCAAAAGACGTGGAAGCAACTCTAGCAGCTTTAGGAAATACATTAGATGCTGGCTACCAAGCGTACAACGATATTAAATTCAAAGATATTCATTTCCCAGACGTAGAAGCAGACGGACAAGTGATTCCGATGACATACAACAGCTTCGAAGGCCGTATGCAATCAGAACCAAATACAGCAATCCGTCGTGAAGCGTTCAAAGTATTTAGCGACACATTACGCAAATACCAACACAGCACAGCTTCAGCGTATAACACACAAATTCAAAAAGAAAAAACAATGGCAACATTGCGTGGGTTTGATTCAGTATTTGACTACTTACTAGACCGTCAAAAAGTTTCTCGTGAACTATATGACCGTCAAATCGATGTCATCATGGAAGAATTAGCGCCACATATGCGTAAATTCGCACGTCTCATCAAAGAAATCTATCAATTAGACGAAATACGCTATGAAGACTTGAAACTGGAAGTAGATCCAACTTATGCAGCCAAAGTAACGTATGACGAAGCCAAACAATATATCTTAGAAGGATTAGAACCACTCGGGGAAGATTACCTCAAGATTATGAAAGAAGCCTTCGACAACCGTTGGATTGACTACGCTGAAACAATCGGTAAACGTACGGGTGCGTTCTGTTCATCACCTTACGGGGCAAACTCATTTATCTTAATGTTCTTTACGGAAGATATGAATGACTGCATGACACTAGCGCATGAATTAGGACACGCAGGGCACTTCCAATTAGCGTACAAAAACCAAAATATTCTAGATGGTCGTCCAAGCATGTACTTTGTAGAAGCGCCATCTACAACGAACGAATTATTGGTTGAGTTCTACTTGAAGAACAAAGCAGGAGATGACCTACGTATGAAACGTTGGATTTCTTCTCAAATGGTGGCCAAAACTTATTATCACAACTTTGTTACTCACTTATTAGAAGCGTACTTCCAACGCGAAGTATACCGCTTAGTGGATGCAGGTAAGAGCTTGGATGCCGATACATTAAACGATTTATTTAGAGAAACATTGGCTAAATTCTGGGGACCAGAAGTTGTTCTGACAGAAGGTGCAGAGTTAACTTGGATGCGTCAACCGCACTATTACATGGGACTTTATTCGTACACTTACTCAGCTGGTTTAACAATTGGTACACAAGTGGCGAAAATGATTCAAAAAGATTCAAGTGTCGCAAACACTTGGGTGGAAGTATTGAAGATGGGCGGAACAAAGAGCGCAGAAGAGCTTGCGAAAGCAGCAGGCGTGGATGTCTCAACAGATGCTCCGCTTAAAGATACGATTGCAACAATCGGTAGCTTAATCGACGAAATCGTAGACATTACAAAACAATTGAATGCATAAAAATAAAGGTCAGCAAGGGTAAACTTGCTGACCTTTTTCGTGTTTATTTTTATTGATTAGACCTAGAGACAATTAGTTGAACAGATCCGTTAATTGAAAGTGTTGGTGTTCCTGAAGGGAGAATGAAGGAATCGGCTTTTTCTATTGGATATCTTGTTCCATCGACTGTGAGCGTTCCTTTTCCGTCTAACACCGTTACAAGGTGATAAGTAGAAGAGAGTGCATCGCTGTAATCACCATCGATATCGTATTTCCAAACGGTAAAGAACTTGTTTTCCACAAAAGTCGTTCTTGTTCCAGTCTTCGTTGTCACTACTTGCTGATTCGTCGTTGGGACACTGTGCGGGATCGTCGTCACGTCTTTTGTTTGTTGGATATGCAGTGGGCGAGGATTTCCGGCATCGTCGGTACGGTTGTAGTCATAGACGCGGTAAGTCGTATCTGAATTTTGTTGCGTTTCAAGAATCACAATACCGCCGCCAATTGCGTGAATCGTCCCACTTGGAACATCGAAGAAATCGCCCGCTTTAACAGGAACTTCGGTAAAGAGGTCACTCCAAGCTTCATTGTCGATTTTCTCAGCAAATTCTTCAGGAGTCATCGCCGTATGTCCGTATACAATTTTTGCACCTGGTTCTGCTTGAACCACGTACCAGCATTCATTTTTCCCATATTCGCCTTCATGTTCTAGCGCATATTCGTCATCTGGATGCACTTGAATGGATAAGTCATCACTAGCATCTAGCAACTTAATAAGAAGAGGGAAGCTTGCTAATTGTTGTCCATTAAAGAGTTCTGGATGTGTTTTATAGAGTTCATCTAACCCTAGTCCTGCAAATTCTGCAGGGCTTTTAATGGTTGAAATACCATTAGGATGCGCGCTAATAATCCACGCTTCACCGGTCTTGTCAGAAGGGAGAGTGAAGTTAAAGAGCGAATGCAATTTTGTCCCACCCCAGATTTTCTCTTGCAGTACGGCATTTAAAAAGATTGGTTTTGTCATAATGTGCCTCCTATAAGTCTTGTTCAGTACCATTATAACAAAGGAAATTTTTTAAAGCTAAAGATAGTGAGAATTAAGAACAAGTTAAGTAATGGCCTATTTTCTTTTAAATACCTTTAATTCAGTGATAAAATAAACTGACATCAACCGTGGAGGAACATATGGAAGACAAAAAATTATTGATGAATACATATACAGGGCGCGTATTTAATCCGCTTGAAATGGTTCCAGACAATGTTGCCATTGAAGATATTGCGCATGCCTTAAGTATGATGTGTCGCGGAAACGGACATCTGCGTTTCTTTTATTCAGTAGGATTACATAGCATTAACTGTGCACAAGAAGCCATTGCTAGGGGATACCAAACAGGAACGGTCCTTGCTTGTTTACTGCATGATGCAACGGAAGCCTATATCGCTGACTTGATTCGTCCGGTGAAGAATCAATTGCCAGAGTACGAAGTCATGGAAAATAACTTATTCGAAGTGATTAAAGAGAAATTTTTCTTACAACATTTAGAAGAGAAAGAATGGGCAAAAGTTTGGGCGATTGATCATGAAATGCTCTCTAATGAATTGCCAATCATTTTAACGGATGAACCGATGATGGAAAAGGCACCATTGTTAAGTCGACCAATTTTAGAAGAAAGAAGCATGCGAGCTGTCGAACTGGAATTCTTGAAGTTATTTAACGAACTGTTCGAATCGTATCAAAAAGAAGTGAAAAAGTTGAAGCGTGCGATTCAAAAAAGAGAACTAGAGGCAATGACGCCAGGAAAACGACGTGCAGAAGAAAAACGAGTGGTGGAATGGCTCAAAGGTATGCCGCAATGGATTGAAGCAAAGACGGTTGCGGTAACAATGCCGATGCGACTCGAATTCCAATTAGACTTAATGGTTCAAGAGGCAAGACTTGCTGGGAAACAGTTATTTGTCCCTGTGACAATGCCAGATAAGACGTTGGTGTTTGTGGAGTGGAATGAGCAAACAACCTTTAAGCGTTCTGCTTTTGGAGCGCTTGAGCCCGTGATTGATAGCACGCATCCGATTTTTGAAGTCAAAGATTTAGATTTAGTCATCGTTCCGGGACTCCTTTATAGTACGAAAGGAGACCGTATTGGATTTGGTGGCGGCTATTACGATAGAACCATACAACAAGTAGAGGATTATCGCATCGTCTCATTAGCCTATACAACTCAGGTGATGCCTATTGTCGACTGGCCAGTATTTGACACAGATATCCGAATTCCAACAATAATTACTAGTGAAGGAGTGGTTAGAGATGTTTAAGATTAACCCTTGGAAATTAGAACGAATGAAGAGAAATTTCAATGAGAACTTTAGCTTCACTTATTTATTTCTTGCGATTCAAGCAGCGCTGTTTATCGTGATGACGCTTGCAGGTGGTAGCACGAATGGACAAGTTCTTGTTAATTTCGGGGCGAAATTCAATCCATATATCATTCATCAACATGAATATTATCGATTCTTAACGCCAATTTTCTTACATATTGGACTGGAACATATTTTATTTAATAGCGTGTTCTTATATATGATTGGTCGTCAGATGGAGTACGAAATTGGGCACTGGAGATTCCTTGCGGTGTATCTGTTAT
>CAJZJI010000097.1 GCA_916049935.1 uncultured Streptococcus sp.
GTATTGGAAAACGCGTTTTTCAATTAGAAGATGCCAGCCTTTCAATCAATGGGCAATCCATCGTGAAGAATATAGATTGGATCATTCAAAGTCAAGCGCGTATTGGGATTGCTGGGGTGAATGGTGTTGGAAAATCAACCTTCTTAAATGCCATTGCCGGACAGATTCCATTTGATAGTGGTCAGTTTGTCGTCGGTGAGACCGTTCGAATCGCCTACTATAAGCAACAAGATGAAGATATTCCAATGGATAAGCAACTTATCCAATATTTACGTGAAGAAGCGGAAGAGATTAAACGTGAAAATGGAGAAGTAGCATCGATTTCAGAATTACTCGAGACCTTCTTATTCCCAAGACATTTACATGGGGCATATATCCATACATTGTCTGGGGGAGAGAGAAGACGACTCTACTTACTTCGCTTATTAATGACAAAACCAAATGTGTTATTATTAGACGAACCAACGAATGACTTGGACATTGATACATTAACAGTGCTCGAAGATTTCCTAGAGTCGTTTAATGGAGCAGTTCTTATCGTATCGCATGACCGTTACTTCTTAGATAAGACGGTCGACCAATTATTTGTCATCCGAGGCGAAGGGGAAACCGAACTGTTCTACGGATCGATGAGTGAGTATTTAGAACAAGAAAAGACACTGGCAAAAGTTGTGGTGGAAGCTACTAAGGTGGAAGAGCCAAAAGTGGAGGCACCAAAAGTAGCTCCTTCTAAGAAGATGACGTATCAAGAGAAGAAAGAATGGGAGACAATTGAAGGCACCATTCAAGAACTCGAAGAAAAACTGGAATTCTTACAAGAGGAAATGAGTGTTCATGCACAAGATTTTGCCAAACTTCAAGAATTACAAGAGGAACTAGACAAGACGGAAGAAGCGGCAAGTGCAGCTTACGAACGTTGGGAATATTTAGCAGAATTAGCAGGGAATTAAAGAAAGGAACAGATATGACGAAACAATATAAAGACTTACTAAGAAAGATTTTAGAAGAAGGAACTACAAAAACAGACCGTACTGGTACGGGTACAAAGAGTGTGTTCGGATACCAAATGCGTTTTGACTTGCAAAAAGGATTTCCGCTTTTAACAACAAAACGTGTGGCATTCGGTTTAATTAAGAGCGAGTTATTATGGTTCTTGCACGGAGATACAAATATCAAATACTTATTAGAACATAATAACCACATCTGGGACGAATGGGCGTTTGAGCGTTATGTTTCTTCTCCAAAATATACTGGTCCTGATATGACAGACTTTGGACGCCGATGCTTAGAAGACGAAGCGTTTAACGAAGTATACCAAGAAGTGAAGAAAGACTTCTGTGAAAAAATCTTAACGGATGATGCGTTTGCGGCTGAATTCGGTGAACTTGGAAATATTTACGGTTCACAATGGCGTCACTGGAAAACTACAAAGGGTGAGACGATTGACCAAATCGCAGACTTACTCAACTTATTGAAGAATTCTCCAGATTCACGTCGTATGATTGTATCTGCATGGAATCCAGAAGATGTTCCAAGCATGGCGCTTCCTCCTTGTCACACAATGTTCCAATTCTACGTGGCTGATGGTAAATTAAGCTGCCAATTATACCAACGTAGTGCGGATGTGTTCCTAGGAGTGCCGTTCAATATTGCAAGTTACGCTTTATTAACACATTTAATCGCAAATGAAGTTGGTTTAGAAGTTGGCGAATTCGTTCATACTTTAGGGGATGCGCATATTTACTTAAACCATATGGAACAAGTAGAAACACAATTAGCGCGTGAAGAAAGAGAATTACCAACACTTGTATTAAAACATCCTGAAAAATCAATGTTTGAAATCGATGTTGATGATGTGATTGTAGAAGGATATAACCCACATCCAACGATTAAAGCACCGATTGCCGTGTAATACTGGAGGAGACAGATGTTAATTTATATTTGGGCTCAAGATGAACAAGGGCTTGTTGGAAAAGACAATACGCTTCCTTGGCGATTACCGAATGATTGGAAATTCTTTAAAGAAGTAACGATGGGACAAACCATTCTCATGGGACGTAAAACGTTTGAAGGGATGGGGAGTCGCTTGCTTCCAGGACGTCAAACCATTCTTCTTACAAGAAGTGACGATTATGAAGTGCCAGGCGCTGAAGTCGTGACAGATGTAAAAGAGATTGTCGAAGATGCCAAACACGAGGACATTTATGTGTGCGGTGGTGCAGAAGTCTACCGTCTTCTAAAAGACCATGTGGAGCTTTTATACTGCACACGAATCCATCATACATTTGAAGGGGATACGTATTTCCCAACCGATTTTCCATGGGGCGATTTCGTGAAAGTGAAATCACTCGAAGGTGAAGTGGATGAAAAAAATGTCTACCCACATACGTTTGAAATCTACGAGAGAAAAGAGGAAACTCTATGACAACATGGCATGATGTCATTGGCGAGGAGAAGGAAAAAGAATATTTCCATGCAGTACGTTCCTTTGAACAAAGCGAGCGAAATCATCATAAAGTATTTCCGGCTGCTGAGAATGTCTTTAAGGCCTTGGAACTGACACCGTTTGATAACGTGAAAGTAGTCATTCTTGGTCAAGATCCTTATCATGGTGACGGCCAAGCACATGGCCTTAGTTTCTCGGTACAAAAAGGAATCGCCTTGCCACCTTCATTACTGAATATTTATAAGGAACTTGAAAGCGACCTAGGGATTCCAGTTGCCAAGAGTGGGGATTTAACAGCTTGGGCAAAACAAGGAGTGTTGCTACTCAACACGGTATTGACGGTTCGTGCACACGAGGCGAATAGCCATCGTGGTCAAGGGTGGGAGACGTTTACCGATGCGGTGATTACTTCTCTCAATCAAAGCGACCACCCAATCGTCTTTGTCTTGTGGGGGAAACCTGCTCAATCGAAAGAGAAGCTGATTACCAATCCGAATCATTTGATTTTGAAGGCACCACATCCAAGTCCGTTGTCATCTTATCGCGGATTCTTTGGAAGTAAGCCGTTCAGTCAAATTAATGAATTTTTAGAGAAAACTGGTCAAACGCCAATCGATTGGCGAGTAGAGTAAGTGGAAATCTTTCCGCTTGCTCTATTTTTTTGCCTTTAGTATGAAGTTTGTGGTACGATAATGAAAACGGTTAAAAGAAAGAAGGTTTTTTATGAAGAAAAAGAGTAAATGGTTTGGTTTATTCGCAACTTTATTGGTGATTTTATCATTGGTGTTTTTAGGAAACACTTCAGCAAAAGCAGCTGAAGGCAAAGAACTTCAAAACGTAATTTCAGGGTTAGAACTTCTTGATCAATCGGATACAAAATTAAGTCCAGATGCAAATGGAGTCTATCAAATCCTTACAAATAGAGCCTATAAATTAAGAGCGCTATTCGATCTAGAGCATTACAATGGAGATATTCAAAATGGTGATTTCTTTAAATTAGAAGTGCCGGCTGAGATTACATTCTACGATAATCATGATGTGGAATTAGTCGATTTAGCAACGAATGTTCCAATTGCGGATGCGCATTTTGAAGGCCATGGAGATAACCAAGGTGGAACGATTACAGTAACCTTGAAGAACCTTGACCAATATTTAGCAGCAAAAGGTGCGGATACAGTCAAAGAGGTCAAAGGAACTTTGGCTTTAAACTTCTTATATAAGAAGAATGTTTCGAACCAACCCGTAACATTTGATTCACCTTCAATGAAGACAACAATTACGCAAACGCATAATGTCCAAACTCTTTCAAATGAAACAGATCCAATTGGTAAAGAAAACTTTGCAAAAATTGGTGGGCAAGCAGCAAATAAAGCATGGACATCAGCAAAATTAGAAGCTGCAGGTTCAAAAGGTTCTGGCCAATACGTTTCAGAATGGAAAGTACGTGTAAACACGAGTGGAGATAACTTAGGGGAAAACTTAGTATTAACTGATACATTGCCAAGTGACCCATCTACTGCTTCGATTCAATATATTCCTGAATCATTAGTCGTGTACAATGCACCTTCAATGAACGAAACAACATCTGGTAAAGAATCGGATTTCGTACAAGTAGTAGAAGGAACTGACTACACAGTAAACTGGAATGAAAACTATACGAACTTTACAATCACATTCAAAGATGGAACTAAAAAATACTATGTCACTTATGACACAACAACTCCAAATGATGGAAGTAAAGTTCAAAATATGGTTTCTGTAGCAAAAGCAGACGGTACACCTGTCACTCGTCGTACAAATACGACTGAAACAACATTCACAGCAAGTGCAACTTCACTCTTCTCAGGTACAATCGAAGCAACGAGTGCTTACACAGTTAAAGTGAGCAAAGTAGACGAGAAAACATTGAATCCTGTTCAAGGTGCTGTATATGTCATTACAGATCCAGATGGAAATACAGTTGAAGTGACTACTGACGAAGAAGGTCATGCTGTTTCTCCACAATTCGATGAAAAATATGCTGGTAAAGAATTCAAGATTAAAGAGAAAACTGCTCCAGAAGGTTACGAATTAGATGAAACTGAATATACAGTAACTCTTGGTAAAGATGGAAGCATCTTACATGTGAAAGATACTCCTAAAGAGGAAGAAACAACTACAACGACAACAACAACTACCTCTACAGAGGAAGAAACA
>CAJZJI010000098.1 GCA_916049935.1 uncultured Streptococcus sp.
AAGACCGTAAATATTTTTAGCAAAATAGTACTAGAAAAAAGCAAAATGTAACATATAAGTTACGTAACTTATATGTTACATTTAGGTCAAAGGGAGGTAATAGGTATGGGTAAGAAATTTAGGGTTGATAAAAAGAAAGTGGATCGTCTTGAGACGCTTGAATATGGTGAGATGATTAGATTAGCAGCAGTCTATAAAATCTTAGAAGATGAAGGTGTGACACCGGAGATAATCGAAAAATGGGGATTCTATTATAAGGGAAGACAGTGTTTAAAAATACCTGTATCAAGAACTAAAGAAGGGGTGGATGGCAGTGACTTCTTATTTAACACGAGAGTTTATGAAGTTATCATCGATTTATCCTAGTTTCGAAGAAGACTTACTTCGAGAAGTGTCTCTTCAAAAAGTAGCTTTGAGGACGATTCGATTGCGGGTCAATGATCAATTGACACAGGAAGAATTTGCAGCGAAGTTAGATGTAAAGAGAGCCTATTTAGCGAGATTAGAAGCAGGACATCATAATCCAACTATTATGACTCTTGTAGAATTAGCTCGATTAAATGGATATGAGATTGAGATAAAGTTGAAAGAGAAGACATTTTAAGTTTTTCTTGAGTTGTATTCTGATATACGATAAAAAGTTAGAAGTTCAAATTGAAAACTGCTTTAATTCGTATTATGATTAATTTATTACGAAAAAAGGAGCCTTTAGGGTGGAAAGAATCGCGAATCCTGTTATATACGAATTAAAGTATGAGCATAAAATGGAACCTCATTATGATGGAGTTCAAGAAAAACATGAGAAATTGATTTTTAATTATCCAACAGTTTATATTGTTCATCATCCAGAAAAAGAAAAGTACTGTGTTTATATTGGAGAAACAACAGATATCAGACGTCGTACAGACCAACATCTTAAGCAAGATAGTAAAGAACGAGAAGATTGGGAAAAGCTGTCTAATAGAGATGATGCCAATATGTTTGTGATTGGGCACGAATTATTTAATAAATCGTTGACACTTGATATTGAAAATAAGTTAATGCATTACTTAAGCAGTGTAGATGCTGTTAAAAATGTTTATAATCGTCGTACGAATGAACAGAATGAGTATTATACGTCTGAACAGATGGAGCCGATTTTCTCAAAAATATGGGGAGAGTTACATCGAAAGAATAATACTATTTTTCCAACACGTAGACGGATAGAGGATGCAGCTGTTTTTAAAGCTTCTCCGTTTCATAAATTAACTCAAGAACAGTTACAAACAAAAGATAGAATTATGCTTAAGATTTTTGAAAATGTGGCTAATACTAGAAAAGATACTCCGCACCAATTAATTATGGTGAATGGTGAAGCAGGTTCTGGCAAGACAGTTCTAATGAGTAATCTTTTTTATGATTTGTTTCGAGAAAGTAATAAAGAGCAGGGGGAATCTGTTTTTAGTGGAATTTCAACATATCTACTAGTCAATCATGAACAACAGTTGACAGTTTACAAAGAAATTGCAAAAAAACTAGGTATCAAAGAGCAGTATGTTCAGAAACCGACTAGTTTTATTAACAACCATTCATCAGAAAATCCAGTTGATGTTGTTATTGTAGATGAAGCTCATTTATTATGGACACAAGGTAAACAATCTTATAGAGGGAAAAATCAATTAGATGATCTTCTAGAGAAAGCCAGAGTAGTGGTGATTGTTTTTGATGAAAATCAAATACTTTCGACTGAACAAATTTGGGAAGATGAACTCTTAGACAAATATAAGGGAATGTGTCAAAACGAAAACAATTATATTGAATTGAAGAATCAAATGCGAATTCATTCAAGTAAAGAGACTGTGCAGTGGATTCGAAATATTATTGATTTACAAGAAGTTGGACCAATTCCTCACGATGAGTTAGGATATGATTTACGTATTTTTGAATCACCTCAAGAACTAGAAACAGCAATTGTAGAAAAAAACAAAAATGAAGATATTGGATTATCTAGAATAGTTGCTACTTTTGACTGGGAATATAGTGGTAACAAGAAAGAAGGTACTTGGGATGTTACTATCGGAGATTGGTCGATGCCATGGAATTTACAGTTGAAGAAAGAGAATAAAAAATCAATCAACTATAAATCCTTAGCATGGGCAGAACAGCCGCAAACAATAGGTGAAGTAGGTTCGACTTTTACAATTCAGGGATTTGATTTAAACTATGTAGGAGTGATTATTGGACCATCTGTAATTTTTAGAGATGGGAAAATTCAGTTTGTTCCTGAAAATAGTAAAAACGAGAAAGCAGTCAGAAATAGAACGTTATCGGATGGAAGAAAAGAGAAATTCGGGGAACGATTATTAAAAAATGAACTGAATGTATTACTAACTCGTGGAGTGAAGGGGCTCTATATTTATGCTGTAGATCCAGCACTTCAAGAAGAATTAATGCGTAGACAAGGAGAAAAAAATAATGGCAAATGAAAATAATCCAAGTATGAAATTAATTAATCAGTTTCACGATGATCATAAATGGAGACAATTCCATAATGCGAAAGATTTAGCTCTCTCAGTATCCATTGAAGCTGCTGAATTATTAGAAATCTTCCAATGGACTGACCCAGAATCTGTCGTGGAGAAAAAACGTGAAGATATTGAAGAAGAATTAGCGGATGTTTTAATCTATTGTTATACACTTGCTGAAAAGTTAGATATGGATATTGATGAAATCATTGCTAAAAAATTGGTGAAGAATCTTAAGAAGTATCCAGTTAAATAAGACTTTGCATATACAAACTTTCTAAAACTCACAATTCACTTATAAGTGAATTGTGAGTTTTTTTCTTTATGTAAGAAGTAGGCCCTTATCTTCTTTTTTTGCACTAAAAGTGGTAGAATGGGTGAAAAGCCTTGAAGGAGGAATTTTATGACAAAGAATTTTAAAGGGTACTCTTTAGTTGAGAAAAGAGACTTGCCAGATATTCGTTCTGTCGGTTATTTGTACAAACATGATAAGACTGGCGCAGAGGTCTTATACCTTAAAAACGAAGACGATAATAAGGCGTTCAATATTGCGTTCCGTACGCCACCGTATAATGATAACGGGATTGCGCATATTATCGAGCACTCTGTGTTAAATGGTTCGAAGAAATATCCGTCAAAAGAGCCATTCGTGGAATTATTAAAAGGCTCATTGAATACATTCTTAAATGCGATGACTTATTCTGATAAGACGGTGTATCCGGTATCGTCTCGTAACCAAAAAGACTTCAACAACTTGATGTCTGTGTACTTAGATGCGGTATTCTATCCAAACTTCAAGCAAGATCCACAAATCTTAATGCAAGAAGGATGGCACTATCACTTAGAAAACGCCGATGATGAATTGATTTATAAAGGCGTGGTGTATAACGAAATGCGTGGTGCGTTCTCTCAAGCGGACTCTGAATTATACCGTCTGTTTGAACCAACGTTATTCCCAGATACGGTTTATAAACATATTTCTGGTGGGATGCCAGCTGCGATTCCTAGCCTAACTCAAGAAGAGTTCGTGGCGTTCCATGATAAGTACTATCACCCAAGCAATGCGCGTGTGACGCTTTACGGGAACTTAGACTTAGACACGGCGTTTGCGCAATTGACAGAGTACTTCGATGCGTTTGAAGCCAAAGACTACGCATTCGAATCTGTGGAACAAGCACCGTTCGAAGCGCGTCATGAATTAGAAGCGAAATTCTCGATTTCTAAAGACGAGCCAACAGAAAACAAATCGCTCTTAGCGTACATTTGGGCAGCAGGTAAGGGCACAAACTCTGAAGAACTCATCGCGCTTGGCGTATTAGATGAACTCCTTCTTGGGTCTAACACGGCTCCAATTAAGAAAGCTCTCTTGAAATCAGGCCTTGGTTCTGATGTGTCTGGTGGATTTGGTGCAGCGACATATTCACCAATCTTTGAAATCGTCTTAAAAGATACAAATCCAGAAGCCAAAGACCAATTCGTATCCATTATCGAAAACGAGTTGAAACGTTTAGTGGCTGAAGGCATTCCGCAAAAAGCGATTCAAGCAGCCCTCAATAAAGCAGCGTTCCGTTATAAAGAATTAACAGCGCTTGAAGGGGCAACTCCAAAAGGAATCTTGTATTCTCTAAACTCACTTACAAGCTGGTTATACGGCGGGGATGTATTCGCAACGTTTGAATACCAACGTGTGTTAGATAAGATGCAAGAAGAAATGGCAGACGGCTATTTTGAACGTTTAATCCAAACAACATTACTCGACAATACGCATGCAGCGGTTATCACTTTAGCTCCAGAACCAGGTCTTGGTGACCGCAAAGATGAAGCGTTGAAAGAAGAGTTAGCGGCCTATAAAGCGTCATTATCTGACGAAGAAGTGGCAGCTCTAGTGCAACAAACGCAACAACTCCTAGAACGTCAAACGACTCCAGATAAGGAAGAAGATTTGGCGAAATTACCAAAACTCTCCATCGAAGATATCGACCGCGAAGTAAAATCACTCCCATTAACAGTGGAAGCATCAGAAGGCAAACCAACCTTCTTACACTATGAAGACTTCACAGCCGGCATTTCTTACGTGAAATATTACTTCGATTTATCAGGCGTGAAGAC
>CAJZJI010000099.1 GCA_916049935.1 uncultured Streptococcus sp.
TCTTGATTTTTCAATCATTTCCAACTGTTCGTAATCGGTGGCCATTTTCACGTTTTTTTATTCTAAATGAGAACAGTTATCGTTATTTCATCATTAAAAAAACTCTACTCCGCAATACTACGGAATAGAGCTTTGTATTTATGATTCGTCCGAATTTAGCTCTTCAAAGCGTTGTTTCATCGTTGGATTATTCTTCACGAGCTTCTTCACGGTTAAGTCTTCCGCTTTATTGTTGGCTAAACGTAAATTATTTTCTGAAGAAAGCAATGCGGCTTTTGTCTTTTCCAGACTCTTAATTGTCTTGTCGATTTCATCAATGGCCGATTGGAATTTCTTACTTGCAAGTTCATAATTACGCGCAAATCCTTTTTTGAAGGTCTCAAGGTCTTCTTCAAAGTGCGTAATATCAATATGTTGGTCACGCATCAAGGCTAACTCTTGTTTATATTGCAATGAATTCAATGCGGCATTACGAAGCAAGGTAATAATTGGAATAAAGAATTGCGGACGCACTACATACATTTTCGGATATTGGTAAGACACATCTACAATCCCTGTATTATAGAGTTCATTATCCGCTTCAAGTAAGCTCACGAGAATTGCGTATTCGCATTGTTTTTCATGACGGTCTTTATCCAACTCTTTAAAGAAGTGTTCGTTTTTCTTCTTCGTTGCTGTCTCTTCATTTTCGTTTTTCATTTCAAACATGATAGATAGAATTTCAATGCCATTCTCATCATATTCACGGTAAATATAGTCACCCTTACTTCCCGTTTTGGCATCATTGTCCTTACCAAATTCTGCGCGAGGGAATGCCGTCATGCGGAGACGATTAAATTCGATTTCGCAATGTTGCTCAAGGCTTTCTCCCACCATCTTCGTTGATTGTTTCGCCTTGAAGTCTTTATAGAACGCAATGGCTTCGTCTTTTGCCTTCAACTCTAATTCAAACTGATCTTTCTTTGAACGTAATTCCAATTCGTATTTTTCTTTTAGGGCCGTTTGTTGCACTTCTTGTTCTTTTTGTTGCAACTCTTTTTCTTGTTTGAGTTCCAGAATCGTACGCTCTTTTGCGTGTAAATCTTCCTGGAATTTTTGAGACAATTCTACTTCTTTAAATTGGAGTTGTTGTTTTAATTGGTCCAATTCTGCTTGAAGTGCATTGAACTCTTTCTCTTTTTGATGGAGTGCTTCTTGCACATTCTTTTCTTCTTTAACGTCTGCATTTTTCATTGCTAATTCGAGTGAAAGAATCTTCTGTTCAAAGTTGGCACGTTCCTCATCATATAGACGCTTTTCTTGCTCTTTTGCGAGTGCCTTTTCCGTCTCAAATTGTTTCTTGGCAAATTCCAACTGTTTATGAACATCTTCTGCAAATTCCTTATTGCGCACTTGGCTCACAATATCTGCATACAAGTTCTCATCAATCGTAAAGACCGTTTGGCAATGTGGACATTTAATTTCGTTCATCGAACCCCTCCTTTTTATTTCTATTTCATTCTATCACAATATCGAATTTGAGCACAGACCCAAAACAGTTCATTACCATATATGGTAATGATCTATTTTTTGCATGCAAAAACTCTCCGCGAATCACTTTCACGGAGAGTCTCACTTTACATTTATTATCCAATAAAGGCTTTGATTTGTTCCACACTTTGTGATGAGTCACAAACCACACGCACTTCGCCGCCACGAGCAACTAATAAACCAGGTACTGTTGGCATATTGTATTTCGCACGGAAAGCTGCTAAAGCTTCGTTAGATCTGTCTTCTGAGTTGATGAAGTACATTTCTTTTCCTAATGCTTCACGCACTTCGTTGATTTTTGGAGCAAAGCGACGGCAGTATGGGCAAGTTGGACGTCCTACGAAAAGAACGACTTCCTTTCCTTCACCGATTAACGCTTCTACTTTCTCTGCTGTTGTTTCGACAAATAGGCTTACATCTTTTGCAAATTGTTCCATGATATCCCTCCGTTCATTTTCCTTCATTATGACAACGAAAAAAGAGTAGCGCAACAAATGTGCCTACTCTTTCTTATCTTTAGGATTGATTTCTTTATATTTTTTACGAATGTATAATAAGCGGCAAATAAACGCTCCTAACATCCCAATGGCAATACCGCCAATGACATTGTCAATAATCATCCCAATTCCAAATCCGATGGCAATCCCAATCACCATGATGAGATTCAATACGGACATTTCTCTAATTCTGTCTTTTGGATCTTGTTCTCTCATCGCTACCTCCTACTCAACGACGTTAATATGACACATCTTCATGGCGCTTAACGCGTTATCGTGTGACGCTGGCGTTACTCCTGCACAGGCGCTCGCAACGACATTCACTGGCACATTGACAAAATGCGCTTTAGCAAGAAGTGCGTTACTAATCACGCAAATATCTGTACAGATTCCAATGAGTGTAATACTTTCTAAATCTGGCACTTCTTTTTGAATGAGTTCCATTAATTTTTCTGATCCAAATGTTGGTTTTTCAACGCCTTTTGCATGACGACTCTCTAAGGCTTTTTGGATTTGTGGATTTAACTCCCATCCTTTAGACCCTCTCACGCAGTGCACGACTGGTAAGTGACGTCCTTCCTCTGTTTGAAGATAGTCTTCACTATGAGTATCTAGTGTATAAAATACCTTTCCATCAAAATTTTCGATGACCTCAACGGCATGGTCGATAATGGCTACGGCTTCTTTTGAGCCAAGCACTCCATCGACAAAATCATTTTGCATATCCACTACAACTAAAGCTTTCATGTTTTTCCTCCTATTTATGTAAAAATGCTTTACGGAAACTAAAATAATACAATCCAACGAGAATATATCCAATTCCTACAGCGATGATTGTTGCTGCCCCAAAGGATTGAAATAGCTGGTATGAAACCGTGACACCAATTCCAAAGAACAGCATACTCGTAAAATAAAAGAGCACTTTCCAACGATCCTTAATCTGACCGCGCATCAATCGCCCAAGAACCACTCCAATATCGGTTAAATAGCCTGTAAAGTGAGATGTTCGTACGATAATTCCATGGTAGTAAATGAACATTCCATTTTGTGTTCCGACAACAAACGAGAAGAAATATAACCATTTCTCGTCGCGTAATCCAAACAGAAATAATAGAAGCATCATACTTCCGAACATCATTAATAATACTCCATACCGTTTTGTCGGTTCAAATTTTTTCTTCGAAAACAGAAATCCCGACAAGACGCCGCCACCAGAAAAACAGAGAATCATTCCTAGTAAATGGAGCATTGTCCCCCATTCTTCTTCATTGAAGGACAAAACAAATTGCGTAATATTTCCAGTAAAGTGCGTTGTTGGCGTGAAAAATAGTAATAGTGTGACAACATTGACCATTCCCGCTAACGTACTAAGAAGTGCAATCCAAACATCAAAATAAAAACGTTCTTGTTTCTCCATGAGCCCTACTTTCTAAGCCATAAACTATAATAAAGGATTCCCCAAATTGCGATATTCAATAGGAATGTCCACATAAAATAGTGTTTTCGCTTTTTATGGTTAAAAATCACTAACCCAAGAAGCCCACCAAAGCCTCCACCAAATAAACCAATCCCAAGCAAGGTTCTTTCAGGAACTCGCCACTTTCTCATGACGGCACAAAGCTTATCAAAGCCCATCAACACAAAAAGCAGCCCATTCATTCCCAAAAAGTACAGTGGAATGACGTTATTCTTTAATTCTTTCACTACTTGGCAAACCTTTCTTCGAGGTCACTGACTTCAAAAATATACTCTCCACCATCTACAAGACACGGAATTCCCACCATTCCCTGTTCTTTACGTGGAGTAAATACTTCTTCATTATCTCGTACTCTCAAGAATTCTTTTAAATTTCTCATACTTGCTGTAATATCCACTTCACGTGCGGTTACGCCCAGTCTTTCCATTGCCGCTTTAAACGGTGCGGTATCTGGACATAAGCTGCTAAAATAGAGTGTTTTTTCGTTCATTTCATTGCTCCTTTATTACTTTCCAATCGTTTGTTGGAGGGCTTGTCTTGCTAATTGATCCGCACCCTTATTTTCACTTTCAGGAATCCACTTCACAAATAATTGCGGGAAGTGTTTCATCTTCTTTTGAATTTCCTTTAAAACGATTCGGTTTGCTTCTTTTTTCGTATAATTTTTTTCAATTGCATCAGCGGTTACTTTGGAATCGGTATGCATGAAGATCAGTTCTTCCTGAACCCCTTCCTCTAACAACCAGCTCAATGCCCAATTGATGGCTGTGAATTCCGCTAAATGATTATCCATTTTTTCTTCTACAGAAATCTTAAACGGCTTCTGTTCTCCATCTTTTAGCACGAGGACTCCCAATCCTACGTCTCCAGGATTTCCATTCACGGCCGCGTCCGTATAGACTTTAATCATTTCCGACAACGACCACATGCGTCGCCTGAACGCCATGTGCTCCTCTTGTAATTTCAAAAGTCACCTGTTGACCTTCTTTCAACGACTCGAATCCTTCTTGCGCAATTCCTGTGAAATGCACAAAAATATCTTCATCCGTTTTTGTGTCTCGAATAAACCCATACCCTTTTTCGTTGT
>CAJZJI010000100.1 GCA_916049935.1 uncultured Streptococcus sp.
CGAGCAGAAGGAGAAATCTTTCTGCTTTTTTGTTTTTCGTATTTATTCTTCGGAATATGTTTGATATACTATGGAAAAGAACTCAGTCAAAGTGAGGCGCGACCTATGTGGTTATTTAATCGAAAAAATAAACGTAAAGATGACTTTGAAATGGAAGAAACGTTTTATAGTGAATCTGTGGAAGTGGATAGTGATTCTGATGAGGAAGCTTATCATCAAATTGCCGATATCATTACTGGTCATAGTGAACGTATCAGACAACTTTTAGAGAGTTATTTTGATAATCCTGATTTATTGATTGAGGAACTACGAGAAGATGATGTGGACTGGAATGATGAGTTCGCTGACCTATTGGAACAAGCGCAAGACGACTATTGGTTACTAATGCTATTAACACTTGAAAAAGAATCCTATGCAACTCAAATTTATTGGAGAGATAATGCTAGTACTTTAGCCAGTAAGCTTCCCAAATTAAAGTTGTTAAAAGGAATCGCACAGCAAGAATTGCAGACTTGCTCTGTAGAGTGTTCTGTATCAGAGTATTTAGAGTGTGTTTCTGCAAAATTACAACAAGCGGGAATCGCATTAGGTACGATTGAGTTGGATGATGAGAATGTTTTAATTTTTTCGATATTAGAAAGAAGAGTAGAACGTCTCAACAATTTAATGAATAATGTTGAAAAAAGTTGGAAGCAAATTTCGTAAAGATTACAAAAATGTTACGAATTTGCTTCTTTCTATTTGAAATCTTAAGAATTTCTTTGTAAAATAAATTGAATTACAAGGAGGATAGGAATGGAAAAACGTAAATTTAAGTTTCTTTTGGGATTAATGACATGTGCATTCGCACTTTCTGCTTTAGCGCCAATTGCTGCTGAAGAAACCACACAAGAACCGGGAGAAGGAACTACTGTTGTTGAACAAACAGAGGCTCCAGAAACAACTGTAGCAACAGAGACAACAGAGCAAACAACGACAACAACAAAGTCGAAAGAGCTTCCGATTGAAGAAGATATTTTCGAGATTACAGCTCGTTATGGGTATGATGTTAGTGAATACTACAAACCTGAAGGGGCTATTTTAGTCGATGCAGAGACTGGGCAAATTCTTTATGGTGACAATATTGATAAGCCATGGGATCCAGCGAGTACAACTAAATTAATGACAGCGTATCTTGTGTATGATGCGATTAAAGCAGGTAAGCTCACATTAGATACTAAAATTACGGCAACAGAAGAAGATAGAGCGATTTCTACTATCGATGATATTAGTAATAACCAAATCAGAGCTGGGATTGAATATCCAGTGCGCGATTTACTTTATCTGATGATGTATCCTTCCTCAAACGTTGCGACTGTGATGTTATCACACGCGATTAGTAAGACAAACGAAGAATACATTAAGATGATGAATGATAAAGCGAAAGAATTAGGAATGACAAATTCTAAATTCTATAATCCTAGTGGGGCTGTTGTGTCAGCGTTTCGTGGATTATATGTTGTTGAAGGTGTACCAGATAAGTACAACCAAACAACAGCTCGCGATTTAGCAACATTAGCATATTACTTCTTAAAGAACTATCCAGAATTCTTAGAAATTACAAGAGAACCTGCTGTTACTACAATGGAAGGAACTCCTGTAGAAGAAACGTTCTATACATTGAATCAACTTGCAAGTGGGATGCCTCAAGGATATTTTGATGTAGATGGATTTAAGACAGGTTCATCACCAAATGCAGCCTTAAACCATGTCATTACTGCAAAAGGAAAAGGTCGTCGTTTGATTGAAGTTTTAATGGGTGTTGGTAGCTGGAGCGACTATAACACGAGTGTATTTTACCGTGCACAATTCGGGAACGCTCTTTTAGAAAAAGGATTTACTGAATATCATGAAGAAACAGTGTTAAAAGCTGGGGTTCATGAAATTGATGGTCAAAAGATTAAAGTAGAGAAAGATATCAAAGTTTTAACAAGAGGCGATGAAAAACCAACATATAAACTTGTTGGAGATGAAATCATTGTGGAACATACTTTCCCAACTTTAACAAAAGAGATTAAGTCAAATGTGTTTAAAGTGACAAAAGTGGTTGAAGAAACAACGACAGAAGAAGTTTTATCAACAGAAGGTTCAACGAATGGCGGAATCTTATCATTTGATGAAGATAGTGATCTTGGAACATTTGCGAACTGGTTAAGAAGCCTAAGCAAAAATCCTCTATTATTAGCGGGTATTATTTTAACGCTCAGCGTATTTATTAGTGGAATTGTTCTTGCAACTGTTCAAGTCTTTAAAAAGAAAGATTAACATAAAAAATAACCCTTGAGAAAATTTCTCAAGGGTTTGTTTTTGCTTATTGGAAGAATGCCCAGACCCAGTCGATAATAAATCGTAGGCCGATTGTGTAGGCAGCCAGTGTAAATGGTTTAAAGACTAAGATGATAATAATGAATTTCTTATAAGTCATCTTTGTTAAACCAGCGAGCATACATAAGAAGTCATCCGGTGAAACAGGGAAGAACATCATGAATGCAAAGAAGTAGTCGAACCATTGTCCTTTATCTAACCAACTGATATAGCGATTATACGTATGTTCGCTAACCATTGATTTTACGAATTGCTGTCCGTATTGTCTTGCAAGATAGAAGGCAATGATGGATCCAATCACAATACCGATGTAGTTATAAATGTTTCCAATCCAGTTTCCGTAAATATAAACACCAGCGATACTTGTGAGCGCTCCTGGAATGATTGGAACAACGGTTTGTAAGATTTGTAAAAAGATAAAGATTGGTGGGCCCCAAATTCCCGCTTGAAGCATATAGGCTGATAACGTCTCTTGTGACGTGAAGAGCCCTTTTTGCCAAGCCCAAACGATAAAGACCACTGTCGCAATTGCTCCGAGAATTGAAGCAATGTTCATGACTTTTTGAGCCGTAGGGGAAAGTGGTTTTCCTTGTTTAATTTCTTCTGTAGTCATTATTTCTCCTTTTATGATAACAAGTTTCTTTCTGTTGCAACTTTATCATAAAATTGTTGCCACTGTTCTAGAATACTTTCTTTTGAATAGAATTGTTCGCCGCGCTTTGAACCTTCGCAGGCCTTTGCGTAATAATCAGCGTCTTCTTTTAGTTTTGTTAATTCGTCTTTAAACGTTTGTTGACTGTTTGCTTTTAAGTAGTAGTCAAATAAAATTGGTTTGTACTCTGGTAAATCACGTAAGAGTAGTGGGATGTTTGCGTTCATCGATTCTAAAATCGTCATTGGGAATAATTCCTCAAATGACAATTGAAGCATCACATCACCCATATTAAAGAACTCATTCATACGATCGCGCTCCACAAGTCCAAGGAAGTGAACGTTATCTGGAAGATCATCCATGTGTTCCATAATTTCTTTACGACCTTCAGAGATACCTTTAAAAGCGAAGTTACCAGCCCAAACAAATTGGATATCTGGCATTTTAGTCGCTAGGTCGATAAACTCAAGAACGCCTTTACGCATTTGAAGCTGACCAGCAGAGACAACGGTAAATTTGTCTGGATCTAATCCGAATTTCTTACGTAAGTCTGCTTTGGATTGGTCTGTAATTTTATAGAACGTTTCGCGAGATACGAAGTTTGGAATGTACGTAACTTTAGAACGATCGACCCCATACTTTTCTAAATCATCAATAAAACGAGGGTTTACAGTTACTAAATAGTCTGCTTGTTTATAAAATGATAAAACATATTTATAGAATAACTCTTTAATTGGTTTTGGAAGAGAAATACTTTTTTCTAATGTTTCTGGTAAAAAGTGAACGGACGCAATTGTCGGTTGCTTTTTATTGTTTAAAAATGATTTGAAAAGAAAATCTGGATTAATAGTGTGGATGTGGTTAATATCAGCAATTTTAAGCTGATTTACAACAACGTTATAGCCCTTTAATCCTTCTGTTACAAGGTTTATTTGTTCCTCTGTCGCAGACATAACTCCTTGGCCTTTAACGCTGTCTGCACGAGTTAGCATATTGATTGTAAGCATAGTATCTCCTTATAAGTGTTATTCATAGCTATTTTACCATGAAATCGCTCATTTGGAAAATAGGTTCCTAATCTTTGGATAAATTTAATGTTTTTGCCTTCTCGGGTGAATTTTTGTATACTAGACAAGAAGAAAGAAACGAGGTCATTTATGAAAAAAGCGAAAAAGTCAAACCGAAAATCTAAAGATGAAGAAATGACATTAGTGGACTGCTATTATATTCCAACGGTGATTGCAGAACAGTTTCGCTTACTTAGAGAGCACTGTGCACTTGAAGTTGAAAAGGAATTAGCAGCGTTATTTCCAAAAGTGACAAGAGAATCTAGAGAAGATGTTGGAGAAGTTGTCGTTTCTTATGATGCAGAAGGTCTTAAGACTTGTGAAGTCACATTAAGTCCTGTTGAAGTTTCTAAATTAGAAAAGGAAATCTCAGCAGACCGCCTGAAAAAATACATCGAATCAAAAATAATAAATTAAGAATCATAAACTGGGCAATTGTCCAGTTTATTTTGTTTTTAAAGCCGATATTTTAGAAAGGGTCTATTAGTTTTGGTA
>CAJZJI010000101.1 GCA_916049935.1 uncultured Streptococcus sp.
CGTAAAATTGCTTCACGCCCCCCATTTGGAGCATGTCAGAGCGGTATGTCTTGTAAAGCTCGCGGTTACGTTCCACTTCTTCACGCATCGCTGGGAAGAAGCTCACACGAACAGTCGCAACCTTTTCGACCTTACCGTACAGTTCTGGATACACAATATCATCTGGGCTTTCACCTGTTAAGGCAACATCCCCAACGGCCGTCACACCCATTTGGTTTAAATAAGACATGTAATCTTTTAACGCTTGTTCTTCGTCGTCTTTATATACAGACAAGACTTTTGATAAATAATAGATGGCTTTTGCTTCAAGAAATACTCCTGTAAGTTCGCCGTCTTCTACCACTGCTTCTCCGCCGATGTTTTGCGGAATCGCATCTGACGTTAATTCGAGCACTTCTAACGCTTTGGAATTGAGCCAAATCGTATGAGCATCCCCTGCGATTAAGCAGATAGGAACAGCTGTTGAAGCTTTATCTAAGTCTTCTTTCGTTGGTAAGATTTGTTGACCGAAGTCGCTGGCATACCAACCAATTCCGATTTTCCATCCATTATATTCAGGAATTGAACTTGCTTGCTGAACGACTTCCTCAATCGTTGGTCCACCAACTGCTTTCATTTTCCCTAAATGAATTAAGGCAGATAAGTATAAATGCACATGGGCATCAATGAATCCAGGAACGACTAGTTTGTCTCCTGCATCTAGGATTTCTCCTTCAACAGGTGTATTGTAATCGAATCGGCCTACAATGCGACCGTCTTTAATTTCTAAAATCCCACTAACTGCCGTCGTTGAATCTCCAATAAAGAGGTTTTTAGCTTTTAAATAGTAATGCATATTATAACTCCATCTTGAAGTCTAAGAAGGCTTCGTTATATTTTTGAATCCAGTCATTTCCTAGATATTCATAATGTTCTAATGAATTGATAATTTCTTCTGAAGGATAATAGGTTTCATCAGAAGTCACTTCTGGATTCATTAACTCTTTTGCTTTTTCGTTTGGTGTTGAATAACCCACGTATTCGGCATTTCTAGCTGCATTTTCTGGGCGAAGCATGAAGTTGATAAACGCGTAAGCACCATCGATATTTACAGCTGTATGAGCGATTGCGAAATTATCTGTCCAAACCGCACTGCCGTCTTTTGGTAAGATATATTGGACGTTTGGATTTTCTTCTGCAACCGCCGCCGCATCTCCTGAATACCCCATTCCGATTGGAGCTTCTTCGAGTTTCATCATCGTTTTGATTTCTTCATTAAGTACCGCACGAACATTTGGTTTCAATTCTTTTAACTTCACTTCTGCCGCATGTAATTCATTCTCATTCTTCGAATTTAATGAATACCCTAATGATTGAAGCGCCATTCCGAGTGCTTCACGGTTTCCATCTAAGACGAGTACTTTATTTTTGAAATCTTCTTTCCATAAATCACTCCAAGTTTGAATGCTTTCTGGATCGATATATTTCGTATTGACCATAATCCCAACAGTTCCCCAGAAATATGGCACTGTATATTGGTTTCCTTTATCCACTGGACTATTTAATAAGAACGGAGAAATATTTTCTAGTCCTTTAATCTTTGAATGGTCTAGCTTTTGAAGTAAATTTTGATTCACTAATTTAGTAATACTTGATTCACTCGGAAAGACGATATCATAACGCGTTCCGCCTTGTTTTAGCTTGGCTTCCATCGCATCATTTGAATCAAATGTTTCATAGACAACTTGAATGCCTGTTTCTGCTTCAAATTCCTTAATTAATTCTGGATCGATATAGTTCCCCCAGTTAAATAGAAATAGTTGCTGTTGTTCTGATGAAGTTTCTACTTCTTCTGTAGATTCTTTTGCTTGAAGCATGTTTTTTACTCCAAATAAAATGGCAACCATTGCAAGAATTGCAACAATTAAAGAAACTAATTTTTTCATTTATAACCCCTTCTCATTAAAAAAACTGCTTTTAATACAGTATGGCACCTAGATTAAAAGCAGTTCTCATTCTTATTTAGATTTTACGTAGTTCTTACCGTTAGCGGCTGGTCCTTCCGATTTTCCAATGAATCCTACCAATACAATGATAGTAATCAAATATGGCGCAATCGTCAAGCCAACTGATGGAATATCTTTAATTACTGGGATGTAATTTCCGATAACCCCTAAACTTTGAGCAAGTCCAAAGAGTAATGCTGATAGCATGACGCTCACTGAATTCCACTTACCAAAGATCATTGCAGCCATCGCAATGAACCCTTGACCAGCGATGGTTGTCGCTGAGAAGTTCAGTGTAATCGATTGAGCAACAATGGCTCCTCCGATACCAGCCAAGAACCCTGAGATTAATACTCCAGCAAAACGCATATGGTAAACGTTAATTCCTAATGTATCTGCTGCTTGAGGATGTTCCCCTACAGAACGTAATCGTAATCCAAATTTTGTCTTATTCAGGATAACTGAGCAAACAAATGCAAGTCCAACTGCTAAGAACGCTGGTACGAATGTATCTGTGAAGAAGATTTTCCCAACAATTGGAATTGAATTTAACACTGGAATCGTTGTTTTACCAAAGTAGTTCGTAATGATTTCCGTTTGTCCGATTTCGTTATACATTAAGCGGCACAGGAACACCGTTAAAGCTGGCGCTAGTAAGTTTAACACCGTCCCAGAAATAATATGGTCGGCACGCAGGTATACTGTTGCGAATGCGTGAATGGATGAATACAACATTCCAGCAATCGCCGCTACAATTAGAGCAACCCATGGAGTCCATGAACCAAATTGTGAGGCAAACGCTAAGTTGAAGACGGCTGAGGCAAAGGCTCCAATGACCATTGTTCCTTCAAGCCCGATATTTACAATCCCGCTTCGTTCCGAGAAGATACCACCTAAAGCTGTTAAAATCAGCGGTGTTGAGTAGATGAGCATGTTCCCGACAACTACTTGTAAAAGTGTTACTAAATCCATTTCTCATTACCCCTTTCTCTTCCCAAATTGAGGGAATTTATCAACAATAACTTCCATTAAGTAGTTCGCACCCACAAAGAAGATGATAAATGCGACTACAATCGATACGACTTCTGTTGGAATCTTCGCAAGGAGGGGCATTGAAATACCACCAATACGAAGAATGGCAAATACCAATGCAGAGAATAGAATACCGATTGGATTATTCAATCCAAGAAGCGATACTGCCATTCCGTCCCATCCGATACTTGGAAGACTTTCTGAAGCAAATGCATTTTGGAAAGTTCCTAACCCTTCCATCACTCCGCCAAGACCTGCTAAGGCACCAGAGATGACCATTGCGAGAATAATCGTCTTCTTAGCGCTCATACCGGCATATTCAGCAGCGTGTTTGTTTAAACCTACTGTTTTCAATTCAAAACCAGTTGTTGTTTTATTCATAATTAACCATACAATGAAGACTGCCAAAATCGCAATGAAGATACCGCCATGCAACGTCGATTTTCCTGTTAATTGATACAAGAATTGCATTCTTAAGCTAGCTGCTTCTGGAATAGAAGCTGTGATTTCTGATTTCTCTGTTAAGATTTCACGAATCACGTAGTTTACGATATGAAGCGCTGTGTAGTTCAACATAATCGTTACGATGACTTCACTGGCATTAAAGAACGCTTTTAAGTAACCTGCAATCCCTGCCCAGATAGCACCGGCAAGCATCCCCATAAAAATACATAATGGTAAGAGAATAATTTTTGGTAAATCTGGAAGAACTAGTCCTGTCGCAACGGAAGCAAACCAACCGACTAACGCTTGTCCAGCAACCCCAATATTGAAGAAACCAGCGTAACTTGCAAACGCAAATCCAAGCGCTACAAGAATTAAAGGTGTGGCTTGTCTTAAGGTTTCACCAATATAAAATGGTTTTCCAAGCGATCCTTTGAGTAATGCGGAATATCCTTTAACAACATCAAAGCCGAATACCCACATAATAACAGCTCCAACTAATAATCCAAGCACAACAGAAAGGACTGGAATAAGAATCTTTTTGTATTTTGGACCTTTCATCTTATAACGCCTCCTGTTCCTTGGCTCTTACTTGTTCTCTTGTCGAACCCGCCATTAATAATCCTAATTCTGTTTCATTTGTCTCTTTTGTATCTAACACGTCTACGATACGACCTTCATACATTACTGCGATACGGTCCGCAACGTTTAAAATTTCATCTAATTCAAAGCTCATGAGCAATACGGCTTTACCTTTATTTCGTTGATCAATCAAACGCTTATGAATGTATTCAATTGCACCAACGTCAAGTCCACGGGTTGGTTGTGCTGCAATGAGTAAACTTGGGTCACGGTCGATTTCACGCGCGATAATCGCTTTTTGTTGGTTTCCTCCAGAAAGAGCTCCAGCAGCTACTGTTGGACTTGGTGTACGCACGTCAAATTCTTCGATTAAGCGTTCCGCTAAGTCCACAAAAGCTTTCTTATTTAAGAAGCCGTTCTTCGATAATGGTTCTTTATAGTATGTTTGAATACCGATGTTTTCATCGAGTCCCATTTGAAGAACAAGACCATGTTTATGACGGTCTTCTGGAA
>CAJZJI010000102.1 GCA_916049935.1 uncultured Streptococcus sp.
CTCCTTTCTTTTCTTCAAAAAAAGCATATTTTCCTGAACCGTCTGTTGTGCGTTCAAAGAAAATATGCTTTGGATCGATTCTTAATAAAACCGTTTAAAATTGATTATTTTGCGCTATAAAGCTCTTGTAATGGATTTGTGATGATACGGTTGATGTCTTTCATAATCGTATTCAAACGTTGCTCAGCTTCCATTAACGCTTTAATATGCTCATTTTCAGACACTTTTTGTCCTAATTCTTGTGCTTTTTGAATATCTTCTTCAGTGATTTCTTGTCCTGAGAATTGTTTTTGTTGTAACTCGATATTCACAGTACGGAATTCATCGAATAACGCTTTTGCTGTTTCGTCAGCATAAATTGCTTCGAAGCTTTCCTTTACTGTTTTGAATTCTTGTAATTCGCGTAAGTCGCGTTCTAATTGATTGGCTGTATCATAAATATTACTCATGTTTCTTCCTCCTTAAAATACTCTTTTATTATACCATATTTTACATGTCTAAACTATTAATACGTACGTACGTTCGCATTATCGATTTCTGAATTTATCCCAGAGGTTTTTACCCCATTCTTGGATTTGATTCCAAACTTGTTCGCCCGCTTTTTGAGCGTCTTTGATAAATTGATCCACACCGTTATTCGTATTGTTGTTTTGATTATTTTGTTTTGTCTTCACGGCTTCGACATTAAACGGTGTATTCGCGGTGAATTGAAGCAATCCTTCCATCTCTAGTTTAAAGAGTGGCCCTACTCCTTCACGGCTTGAAGCTGATAACGAGTAGTTTCCTGATTGGTCATATCCCATCCAAGTTGCGACAACAACGTCTGGTGTATATCCAATCATCCATTGGTCACGAGAACCATTGTCATTATTGATAGCTTCGGTTGTCCCTGTCTTACCGGCAATCGTCTTACCTGCTGGTGAAAATGGTGCGCCAAGACCTTCTGAACCGTACACGGTTAATAGCATACTTGTCATCTTCTTAGCGACTTCTTCCGTTGTCACACGGTTTTCCTTCACGGCTGTATTGTCTACAACGACTTTCCCATTTGCATCCACAATTTTCGTTACAAAACGCGGTTGCACTCGTACACCTTTATTGGCAAAGGCTGTATAAGCAGAAGCCATTTGTTCTGGAGAGACCCCTTTGGTAAGTCCTCCAAGGGCAATTCCTAAGTACTCGTCTCCTGGATCCGTTTCGATTCCGAACTGATGAACCTTCTCGATTCCTTTCTTCAATCCAATTTTATCGAGTAACCATACAGCAGGAGCATTCCAACTGTGGTTCAAGGCTTCCGTCATCGTCACAGTTCCTTGATACTTTTTATTCCAGTTCTCAGGCGTATATTTATCTGAACCATACGAACGTTTCTCGTCCACTAGAACAGAATTAGGTTGATACCCTTCTTCAAGAGCCGGAGTATAGACGGCTAATGGTTTGAATGTTGACCCTGGTTGCGCCTGAAGCTGTGTTGCACGGTTAAATCCACGGAAAGTGTGTTTCTCGTTGGTACGTCCACCCACTGTCGCAAGGACATCCCCAGTTTCCGGATCCATGGCAATCGAAGCAGCTTGAGCAACCGTACCGTCAGCCGCTTTCGGGAATAACCAACTTTGTGAGAAGGTTTCTTCCAAATCCGCTTGCATATTTTGGTCTAGCCCTGTGTAGATTTTATATCCTTTGTTGAGCAAGTCTTCTTCGCTGATTCCGTATTTCGTTGTAATTTCATTAATTACCGCATCGAAATAATATGGATATTTATAACGAGCATTCGCTTCATACGTATCGGTTACTGTAATCACTTGAGCAGCTGCTTTATCGGCTTCTTCTTGTGTGATTTTACCATTATCGACCATCAACTGTAAGACGGTCGCACGGCGTTTCACCGTCGATTCCATATCGTCAATCGGATTATACACATTCGGTGCCTTTAAGCTACCTGTAAGGACAGCCGCTTCACTGATGGTTAAATCCTTGGCGCTCTTTCCGAAATAACGAAGCGACGCATTTTCAATTCCGTACGCCCCATTTCCGAAATAGGCATTATTTAAATACATCTCCAAAATTTGGTCTTTGGAATATTTCTTCTCCAACTCGAAACTCAAGAAGAGTTCTTTTGCTTTTCGCATAAACGATTGTTCCTGAGTTAAGAATGCATTCTTGGCTAATTGTTGCGTAATGGTACTTCCACCACCCGTCACTCGGCCACGGTTCATTAAGAGGCCAAATGTCGCACGAAGCAACCCCATCGGATCGAATCCATGGTGGTCATAGAAACGTTTATCCTCTGTCGAAACAAGCGCGTTAATCATATTCGGTGAAATCTGGTCTATGGTTAGAAATTCCCCTTTATTGATATTCAAGACGCCGGCTTCTTGGTTATTTCGGTCATATACTTCGGTCACTTGAACCATCCCAGCGCGTAAGCCACTCACATCGGTTGTCTTTGCGGAATAAACTAAAAATCCCGTAAATAGTGTGACTACCGTTAGCATCATCGCTAGAAGTAGCTTCGTTACATGAAATTTTCTCCAAAAGCGACGAATCGCCATCATGATTTTATGATTCCAAATACTCTTTATAATGGATTGTTTTTGTGGTTCTTCAGTATGACGGTGCTCGAGTTCATTATCTTGTTCGACTTCGATATTTTCTTCGTCATGATTCTGATTGTTAAATTCTTCGTTCATTACAATCCTCCTTTTAAATTGAGTCTATTATACTGTACCATAAAACCCTTTAAAACCACATAAAAACTACACACCTTTACAAAAAATTAAAGGATAAATAGAAATAACAATAAAGAGACAGTAAGGCGTAAATGATTCCTTTGAAACCTTACAGACATCTTCATAATTACGGTAACGTTGCACCGGTTCGAGCCTTAAAAGTCTCTCACCTTTAAATCCTCAAAGCAGGCGTACGGAATAAAATTCCTACGCCTGCTTATTCGTTTTAATGCGAAGCCACGTTACTGTAATTATAGAATCTGTAAGTTTCTAGTCATCATTTACGTTTGCAACTGCACTTTATTATTTTACGAATAATCTTTAATTTTTCTTGATACAACAATAAAAATGCACGTTATAAGGTTTAACCAATATAAGGTATACCTTATATTAGTTAAAAGTAATATTGCTTGTTCTTATTGTTCTATCAACGAAAAGTGACGTTACTTTGATTTTTATGCGCAAAAAAAGAGAGGTTGCCCTCTCTTTCGTTATTCGTTGTTAAACTGCAAAAAGTCGTTCTAAGTCTTCGTGAGTAAATGCTTGTCCGTCTGGTTCGTCCACACGTTCAATCGTTGCGCCTAATGCACGTAATTTTTGATGGAACTCATAATATCCACGGTCCAAGAATTGTAAGTCTGTTACGCGTGTATATCCTTTTGCAACCATTCCAGCGATGATTAACGCTGCAGCAGCACGTAAGTCTGTAGCACGTACTTCAGCACCTGACAATACGGATGCACCACTCATCACAGCTGTATGTGAGTCAATACGGAATTGCGCACCCATACGACGCATTTCTTCTAAGTGGTTGAAACGATTCTCGAATACTGTTTCCGTCATTGTGCTTGTACCAGTAGCTAATAATTGTGCAATCGTCATTTGTGCTTGCATATCTGTTGGGAAACCTGGGTGAGGTAAAGTTTTCACGTCAGTTGGTTTCAACTCATCTGGACCGATGACACGGATTCCGTCTTCTTCTTCGATAAATTGAACACCCATTTCGCCCAATTTAGAAATTAATGGTTGGTTGTGTTCTACAATCGCATCTTCAATAAACACATCGCCTTTTGTAACGGCAGCCGCTACCATGAATGTACCCGCTTCGATACGGTCTGGGATAATAGAGTGAATCGTTCCATCCAAACGTTCTACCCCTTCAATACGCATGTTTTCTGTTCCAGCACCGACAATTTTCGCACCCATCTTATTTAAGATATTTGCTAAGTCAACGATTTCTGGCTCACGCGCTACGTTTTCGAGGTATGTTGTTCCTTTTGCTAAAGTCGCAGCCATCATAATGTTTTGAGTAGCTCCAACAGATGGGAAATCTAAGTAAATACGAGCCCCGTGAAGTTCTTCCGCATGCGCTTCGATATAACCTTCTGTTTGAACGATCGTCGCGCCCATTGCTTCGAACCCTTTTAAGTGAAGGTCGATTGGACGACTTCCGATAGCACATCCACCAGGCATCGCAACACGTGCATGTCCAAAACGTGCTAATAATGGTCCCATTACAACGATTGACGCACGCATTTTACTTACGTATTCAAATGCTGCAGTTGTTGTAATATCTTTTGTGGCATTTAATGTAATTGCCTTTTCTTCTTCGTCAAATGTACTTAAGACGTTTAAGCTCCCTAATACGTTTAACATCATATGTACGTCTGATAAGTTCGGTACATTTGTTAAAT
>CAJZJI010000103.1 GCA_916049935.1 uncultured Streptococcus sp.
GATAGTTATATTGAGCGTACCGTATCAGAAATGAATATGCGTCTTGTTCAAGTATCTGTAGCAACCAGTGACTTGGCCGAGCAGTGGCTCATTTTCCAAAAAGGAGCCCTGCGTAAATCAGCTAGAGATTTTTATAAGGAATTAGAAAGTAGTAGGGATAAACAAACGGAGATGGCACGAACTTTCCATCATAAAGGAAGTACGCGTCGAAATCCCTGGAGTGACGCACAAATGGCACTGTTGAATCATTTGCGCTTTAGCTTAGGAGGCAGTGCAAAAAAGAAAAAATAGTGAATTAGCGCATTTCAAATACGCAACTTCACACTTTCTTCATAAATTGTCGTGTGTGATTTCATATTAATAGTGTACAATCTGTGAAGAAAACTTATAATAATTATAATTTAGCTATAAAAAAGGAGTGTATGTCATGCATATCTTAATGATTGAAGATACAGAAGCAGTTTGCGAAATGATGGAGATGTTTTTTGAAAACGAAGGTTGGAAGGCAAGCTTCTATCACGATGGTAAAGAAGGTCTTGATGCGTTCTTAGAAAACCAAAATAAATGGGGCGTTGTCATCTTAGATGTGAACTTACCAAGTATGGACGGAATGCAAATTTGCCGCCAAATCCGCCAAGTGAATCAAACTGTTCCAATCGTAATGCTTACAGCACGCGATTCAGAAAGCGACCAAGTCATCGGTCTTGAAATTGGTGCAGATGACTATGTTGCAAAACCATTCAGTGCCGTAACGATTATGGCTCGTATCAAAGCATTATTACGTCGTACACAACGTGCTACTGTTGCAGACAACACATTTGCTTCAGAATTCGATGTTGAAACAGATCACGTGAAAATCAATACGAAAACACACGAAGCATTTATCGATGGCAAACAAATCGAAAACTTAACACCAAAAGAATTTGACTTATTAATGGTTATGGCGAAACATCAACGTCAAGTATTCACTCGTGAACACTTATTGACGAAGATTTGGGAAGATCCATTCTATGGTGACGAGCGTACCGTTGATGCTCACATTAAGAAGCTTCGCCAAAAAATCGAAGCGGTTGGCCCACACGTAATTCATACAGTTTGGGGCGTAGGATATAAATTTGACGATAGCGAGTTGTAATCCATGAAATACTTTTATCAGCAACTCTTCGGGTTCGTATCCGTTGTGCTGTTGACGATTGCTGCCTGTGGAATTCTTTTCTACAACGTAATGAGTAATAATGTGTATACACAGCGGTCTCAGCAATTGCAGTCGTACGCCAAAGGATTAATTGGGACTGATATGAGCGATTCGGATATTTATAAGTTGGGTACCATTTTACGCGAGGAAAATGTCAGTATAGCGATGTTTGATGAAAACAACGAGATGACCTATCCTTCTAGAAGTTTAGATACAAACTCTGCACTGACAGAGGATGAATTAAACCACTTAAAAAATGGTGCTGCGATTAACTTGAAAGAAGTTCAAATGAACTTTACCGGAGAAGCCGTAGATAACTTAATCACGGTATACTATCCCATTATTAAAAATGGACAATATAAAGGATATGTGGCTTTAGCCAGTCCGATGAGTCGTATTCAAACGGAAGTACGCGAACTTCGTAACTCGATGTTTATCGCGTTTGGCGCTGCGATTATCATTGGAATTATGATGAGTTTTGTCTTTGCAAACTATCAAACACGTCGTATCAACAAGTTGCGTAAAGCGACGCATAAGATTTCGGAAGGGGACTTCGACGTTCAGCTTCCAGTTGAGAGTCGTGACGAGTTTGACGACTTAATGAAAGACTTTAACAACATGGCGCATTCACTCCGCGAGTCTGAAAAAGAGGTCGAGCGACAAGAAAATGTCCGCCGCCAATTTATGATGGACGTGGCGCACGAAATGCGTACACCATTGACAACCATGAATGGATTGCTCGATGGCTTGAAATACAATATGGTGCCAGAGTCTCGCCGTGGACGTTCTCTGGAACTGATCTCTAGTGAAACACAACGATTGATTCGCCTCGTTAACGAAAACCTCGACTACGAGAAAATTCGTTCGAACCAAATTGTGTTAGTGCAACATCGTTTTGCAGGAATTGGAGCTATCCAAACCGTTGTAGAACAAATTCGTGAATTAGCGAAAGTAAAAAATAATACATTGCGCTATGAATGCGATAAAGACTTCAGCGTCTATGCCGACTATGACCGCTTTGTCCAAATCTTGGTGAACATTACAAAGAATGCAAACCAATTTACGGATAATGGGGAAATCCTAGTGAAGGCATGGAACGAAGGTAAAAAAGCAATTGTCGAGATTTCAGATACGGGTATCGGAATCGACGAGAGCGAAATCAAAGAAATCTGGGAACGTTTCTACAAAGCAGACGTTTCAAGAAAGAGCACGAAGTACGGAGAAAGCGGCCTTGGCCTAGCGATTGTGAAGTCGCTTGTGGATAGTCACCGCGGTAAAATCTCTGTGAAGAGTGAAGTCGGCAAGGGTACAACGTTTAGAGTCGTATTCCCTGGCGAAAGTGAATTGTAATTTAAGGAGAACGAACAAGGAGGAAGAACATGTATTTACTTGGCCCATTCTATCAATGGCTAGTCCGATTATTTGATGGGCGAGTGAATCACCTTCCACTTGTTCGTTTGTTTATTTTCAGTGTAGACCACGCAATCATCCTGTTTCTCGGATGGCTGATCGTTTGGTCTATTTATTTATTCTCACGGAAAAAAGGCGAAATCGTCTGGAAGTGGGAGGTCTACCGAAATTTATTTATCTTCTATATTATATTGCTCGCGCAGCTCACGATTTTCAGAAGCACCAATGAGACGTTTACGCTACAGATTGTCTCGCATCCGTTCTCGGATATTATGTGGGTGCCATTTGTCGATAGTATTAAATTATTTGTGCAAGGTTCGGTCTTTGCAGCGTATTATAATGTAGTAGGAAATATCGTGTGGTTTATGCCACTTGGATTTTTCTGCGGTTTGCTCTATGGAAAAGAAAAAGGACACTCTCGTTCGCTTTGGTACGGGTTCTGGACCTCTTTTGCCATCGAGTTCTTTCAATTTATCTTTTACACAGGAGTCAGCCATATCGACGACATTCTTTGTAATGCTCTAGGAAGTTGGCTTGGATTCCTACTGTATCGTGCCATTATGAAATGGAGGGGAAAATAATCTATGGGAACAATCATCGTGAAACAAAAAGCAGCGGGATTGATTAAAAAAGGAAGTCCACTAATCAGTCAGATGGATCTAGCGCAAGAACTTCGCGCAGATGAAGGCGAAGTGGTGAAAGTTGTTGACCAACAACGTCGTTTCTTAGGGATGGCCTATGTTGGGTTCCAAAATAAGGGAGTAGCGTGGGTGTATAGCCGCGAGGAAGATGAAGAGTTGGATGATGCGTTCTTTAGCGGCATCTTTAAGACAGCTTTTGAGAACCGACGTGCGCTATTACATTCGGAAGATACGACGACATTCCGTCTCTTCAATGGGGAAGGCGACGGCTTTGGAGGCGTGACAATCGACTGGTATGACGGTTTTATCGTGGTCTCTTGGTATAGCGAGGGTGTTTATCATTACCGTGACCTGATTTTAACGCAGGCACTTGCTTCGTTTGAAGGAGTCAAAGGGGTCTACGAAAAGATTCGTTTCAAGAATGAAGCGGACTTGCCAGAAAGCCAATTTGTCGGAGGGATAGAAGCACCTGAACCATTAATCGTATTGGAGAATGGTGTTAAATACGCGACCTATATGAATGAAGGGTTGATGACGGGCATCTTCCTAGACCAACGCGAGGTGCGCGAAACGATTCGCCAGCGTTACAGTGCAGGACGTACGGTATTAAATACCTTCAGCTATACAGGTGCCTTTTCTGTTGCTGCAGCGATGGGTGGAGCTATTAAAACGACCAGCGTGGACGTTGCCAACCGCAGTCTTGAGAAGACGAAAGAGCAATTTGCAGTGAATGGAATCGACCCAGAAACGCAACAAATCTATGTGATGGACGTGTTCGATTATTTCAAATACGCCGTGAAGAAACAGTTGAAGTTTGATACGGTCGTAGTCGATCCACCAAGTTTTGCCCGTACGAAGAAGAGAACTTTCTCTGTGGCAAAAGACTACGGCAAACTAGTAGCCCAAATCACTCCATTAGTGGCACCGAAAGGAACGCTCGTATTATCTACGAATGCTGCGAACGTGAGCGAATCTCAATTCCAACAAATGATTGAGAAAGGAATCCAGGAAGCAGAAGGCAATCGCAAGTTCCGCATTGTCTTGAAAAAAGGTTTGCCAAGCGATTTTGCAGTCCCTGTAGCCACACCGCTAAGCGATTATCTCAAAGTTTTCTTTATTGAATTTAACAACTAGCACAACTGCCCGA
>CAJZJI010000104.1 GCA_916049935.1 uncultured Streptococcus sp.
AGTGGTTTAGGGTTGGCATCAGATTTCTTTTCACCAAATTTGAAAAAAATGGTATTCCAATTTCTGTTTTTAGCGCCTTCAATGTCATTAGTAAGGTCATCGCCAATCATCCAGAAGTCGCTTGTGCTAATATCTGGAAAAAGTTGTTCAACATTCTTAAAGGCTTCTGCTTGTGGTTTTGGAACACCAGTCGTCTCTGAAATGAAGATTCTAGAAGAGTCAAACCACTTTTCTAATCCAAGCGATGTAATTTTTTTCGACTGATGGCTCGTAGGACCATTTGTTAGAAGAACGAGAGTAGAGCGATGAGATACTTGGTTAAAAAAGTCTTTCCACTCTTTATCTAATTCGATGTGATCCATCACGTATTGATAGGTTTCCTTAAAACGAAAGACAGATTCTTTAGAAGAATCGAGTCCAAGAGATGAAAGGGTACTTTCAACACGAGAAAAGTGATTTTCTTCCAAAGTGATTTGTCCCTTCGTAAATAATTCAAAGGCAATTTCACTTTTTTCTTGATAAACCTTATACACATCCATATCCGTTGAAAATGTGGGGTAGCATTTCTCTAAGGCAGTTAAAAAGACATGCTGTTTTGAATAGAGTGTATCATCTAAATCAAAGACTAAAATGGGTGTCTTATTCGCCAATGACAACCGCTCCTTTAGGGATATACATTGGTTGTGTTTTATTAATATGGTCGTAGAACATCACACCGTTTAAATGGTCGATTTCGTGTTGAACAACGATGGCTTCGTAGTCTGTTAATGTGCGTACGAATTCATCACCGTTCACGTCTTGATATTTAACAGTCACACGTTCAGATCGAAGAACGATTCCTGGTACATCACGTTCTACTGAAAGGCAGCCTTCACCTTCTTTTAGGCAAGCTTTCTTCACTGATTCACGCATGATACGAGGATTGATCCATACTTCGTTTAAAATAGGTTCTTCATCTTCAAAACCAGGAACGAGAAGAGCAATCATTTGAATGGATTTACCAAGTTGAGGTGCAGCGAGACCAACACCTGCACGTAATTCATATTTTTCAGCAATTTCTGGGTTTTGACTATTATGTAAGAACTCTAACATTTCTTTAGCAAGTTCTTGTTGTTCTTCTGTTAGTGGGAAAGTTAGCTTTTCAGCACGTTTTCTAAGTGCAGGATGTCCCTCTAACACGATATCTTTCATTGTAATCATGGTTAACTCCTTTACTGGTTCATAAATCTGTTTCTAAGTATACCATTTTTCGCCCTAGAAACCAATCAGGGCCTTTGTTTTTGTAATTTTTTCATAAGGAAAAAGAGAATACTATAAATGACTTTAAACTTCTGTTACAATAGAAAGGAAATACGTGTAAAGGAATGGGTAATATGCTTTTTTGGAAGAAACAATCAAAACCACAAGAAACAACGGAATCTGTTTCAATTGATCGAGAGAATATCCCACAACATATTGCTGTGATTATGGACGGTAATGGTCGCTGGGCAAAGAAGCGCAATCTTCCTAGAATTGCGGGACATAAAGAAGGAATGAGTACGGTAAAACGAATCGCAATTGCTGCTGATGAATTAGGAGTAAAGGCGATGACCTTATATGCATTTAGTACTGAAAACTGGAAACGTCCAACAGAAGAAGTAAGTTTCTTAATGAAACTACCAGGAGATTTCTTTGGAACGTTTATGCCTGAACTTCAAGAAAGAAATATGAAAATCCAACTAATTGGATTTGTTGATGAATTACCTGAATCAACAAAAAAAGTAGTGTTAAAAGCCGTTGAAGATACAAAAGAGAATACTGGAATGGTGTTAACATTTGCCTTAAACTACGGCTCACGTGCTGAAATTATCGAAGCAACGAAAGCTTTAGCAAAAGAGGTTCAATCTGGAGAAATCTCAGTGGAAGATATTAACGACGAAGTTTTTGCTAGCAAATTACAAACAAGCTTCCTAGGAGACTTACAAGATCCAGATTTAATGATTCGTACAAGCGGAGAAGTGCGATTAAGTAATTTCTTATTATGGCAATTAGCGTATTGTGAATATTACTTTACGGATATTTTCTGGCCTGATTTTTCAGAAGAAGATTTACATAAAGCCATTCTGACGTACCAAGGAAGACATCGTCGTTATGGAGGGCTTGCGTAGATGAAACAACGTGTCATTACCGCACTTATTGCTTTAGGTATATTCTTGCCAATTCTTTTTGTAGGCGACCTTTGGCTTAGAACACTTTTAGCAATGTTGGCGATTGTTGCGATTTATGAATTCTTCCAAATGAAGAAAATGAATATTTTCTCTATTGAAGGACTTTTGACATTACTGGCAACATTATCATTTTTATTCTCACAGAAGCCACTTGTGGCCCTGCCAAGAGGAATTGACTATTTCTTCTTTTATTTCTTAATGGTGATGTTACTGATGACGTTAACGGTTTTTAAGAGTGACCGATTTTCGTTTGAAGATGCAGCGTTTTGTTCACTGATTTCTTTATACGTCGGTGGTGGATTCTCTGGAATTCTATTTGTTAGAAGTATTAGTTTTGGGATGGCAATTTTTGTCTTTATTGTCATTTGGGGAACGGACTCATTTGCTTATTTAGCGGGACGTCAGTTTGGGAAACACAAGTTAGCTCCAGATATTAGCCCAAATAAAACAATTGAAGGGTCTATTGGTGGCGTACTTGGCTCTGTATTATTAGGATTACTCGTAGTTCCATTTTATAATCCAGTTCAATTTTCAGTATTTGAATTTGTGCTCTTAATGGTTTGCTTATCCATTTTTGGACAATTAGGTGATTTAGTAGAGTCGGCATACAAGCGACAATTTAACGTAAAAGATTCTGGAAACTTATTCCCAGGGCATGGAGGAGTATTGGACCGTTTCGATTCAACATTCTTTGCTATGTTAATGTTCCAGATTGTATTTAAATTCTTTGGGGATATTTAAAAGAGGTGAAATAATTGCAAGGATTAATAGCATTTTTATTCGTATTTAGCATCATCGTGATTATTCATGAATTTGGTCATTACTATTTTGCAAAAAAAGCAGGTATCTTAGTTCGCGAATTTGCGATAGGGATGGGACCGAAAATCTTCCAAGTTCGTAAGGGAGAAACAGTATATACGCTTCGCTTATTACCTATTGGTGGATATGTTCGTATGGCTGGTCATGATGAAGATGAACAAGAAATCAAACCCGGGATGATGATTACTATCGTCCTAGATAGTGAAAATATTGTTCAAAAATTAAATTTTGACGATAAACTCATTATCGAGAATTCTGTACCTTTCCAAATCGAAGATGCAGACTTACATAAGGATATGACATTAACTGGTTACTTCATTAATTCAGAAGAAAAAGTGACACTAACAGTTTCGAAGACTGCAACAATTGTTGAATCTGATGGAACAGAAGTAGTCGTTGCGCCAGTGGAGCGTCAGTTCAATTCAGCAACATTATGGAACAGAATTAAAACAAATGCTGCTGGACCAATGAACAACTTTATTTTATCAATTTTAGTATTTATTATTGTTGGATTCATGCAAGGTGGAGTACCAACTAATGATGCGATTATCGGACAAGTAACTGAAGACTCGGCTGCACAAGTGGCTGGTCTAAAAGAGGGAGACAAGGTTCTTTCTATCGACGGTGTTGAGATTCATTCATGGGATGAAATGACAAAAATTGTTCGTTCTAGTGCGAATAAAGCTTTAGCAGTTACGATTGACCGCAATGGTAAAACAGAAGAAGTTCAAGTAACACCGAAGGCAGTGGAAGCGTCTGACGGTTCAAAAGTGGGACAATTTGGCGTCACAAGAATTCTTAAAAATGATATTCTTTCCATCCTTGCTTATGGCTTTACTCAAACTGTTTCAGTAGTTGTATTAGTGCTCTCGGCATTAGGCTCACTCTTTACACGTGGGTTTAATTTAAATCAACTAGGTGGACCGGTTGCTATTTATTCTATGACATCGCAAGTGGCTAAAAATGGGTTCATTGATTTACTTGCTTTCATGGGAATGATTAGTGCCAACCTTGGAGTAATGAACCTTTTACCAATTCCAGCACTTGATGGTGGAAAACTAGTTCTGAATGTTATCGAAGGAATTCGTAAGAAACCACTCGATCCAGAAAAAGAAGGTTATTTAACGATTGCAGGAGCTATTTTCCTTTTTGCGTTAATGCTTCTTGTGACATGGAACGATATTATGAAATTATTTAATTAGACAAGAGAGTGTCTCTACGATGGTGGAGCACTCTTCTTATGTAATAAAAAAGGAGGAAACCATGAGTCAATCACAAAAGGATTTAATGAAAAAAGTGATCGAGCAATTTAATCTTGCTGACAC
>CAJZJI010000105.1 GCA_916049935.1 uncultured Streptococcus sp.
TTATTGAATAAATCCGATTATATCGATGATACCTTAGGAGTGTATATCTATAAAAACTTTTTCTGCTCCACTGTAAAAGGCTTAGAGATTTATGATTTAAACAAAACGAAGAGCGTACACCATTTCGAGAAAACATTTTACCCTGAAGAAGGTGGCAGCTTTATGAAGTCGTACCTTGTGTTCGCAACAAGTGATCCAGACGCCGTGGTTCGAAGTACGAAAGTTCAAATTAAAAATATCGGCGAAGAGACCGATGCACATCTACAGCCATTCTTTGACAAATTGCGTCAAGATTTCCCAGCTATTGAGATTGAGGCTAAAAAAGAAAGTAAGAGATAAGGAGTCCAACAGGATTCCTTATTTTTTTCAACACGAAATTATCATATATGATAATTACCATATATGATAATTTCAGTATTCAAATAAAGTCACTTGCAAAATGCTATTTTCTAGAGTATTATATCTGTATTATATATATATTATTGAAAAGAGGTTTATATCATATGACAGAAAATCGTAATCACGGCTTTAGAATTCGTTTTTACTTCGGACTTATTTTAATTATTGCCGCTTGCGTCGTCGGATTTTTCAACTTCCAAAAACCAGACGCTAAAAAAATCTATGAAGACGGAAAAGCTCTTCCCTTCAGTTCAAGCAATGACGATAAAGAATCAGCTCTAAAAATTACTGATATCTCAAAAGAACCCGTCATCGAAGTAGATAAAGGAAAAACCTATATCTACATTGTTGAATATGAAAAAGCAGGTACTTCAAAAGGAAAAGAACCTGGTTATATCGGTCTTGAATTAACAAAAGAAGATGCTGCAAAATTAGTCGCAAAAGCTGATACAATGCAAGACAATCCAGAATATGTTTACGGTACAATCATTTATTCATACCGTAATAAACATGCGATTCAAAACTACAGCGACTTAATTACTCAAGCGTTCAAAAACTATAACCTTCTACAAGCTGGTGCAGATACACAATTCTACTTCTCTCAAACAGAAGCTAGCTCTGCAAAAAAAGGTGGATTAATGGTTGCGACAGGTCTTACACTCGCAGGGCTTGTATTTATCGGTTTAGCGTTCTTGAAACGTAAAAAAGTTGGTGCGGCTTACGACGAAATGTACGCTGCTTACCCAGAATTACGTGGCAACTTAGATTTACTACGTACAAACGCTACTTATGCGGATGACGAAACATATGTATACATCTACAAAAACCACTTCTTCACTACTTGGAGCGGATTAGAAGTATACGACTTAACAAAAGCAAAACGCGTTTACCACTATCAGTTATCACACAAGAGATATGGAGTTACAACAAACATTGAATCATTCCTAATCTTCTTGTCAGACGACAGTTCATACAAAGGTAAGAAGAAGAAAATTGAAATTAAGAACATCGGTGAAGAAACAGATGACTTCTTACAACCATTCTTCCGTGCAGTTGCACAAGAATTCCCTGACACTGCTGTGGGTTATGAAAATAATCGTCCGTTCTAATTAAGGATGCGAGGGCGAGCGCTCAGGACTGAAACACTGGACCGGAGTAACGCAAGGGACTTGGAACAAGTCGTGCGGATACTACGGGAAGCAAAACTTCACAGTGCGAAGTTTTGCAGTCCTGTGAGCCCGAGCTCAACTAGGCAGAAAGACAGAAGCTAAAAAAAGACTCGCAGTGCGAGTCTTCTTTGCTTTTATTGAATTTCAAATCATTCGCACTGTGAATGATTTCTGCAAAGTTTATTAGACATTCTTGAATCACGAGTGATGAAAAGAATGTCAATAAACCACTGCGCCGAAGTAGATGCGTATAATTATGAAGAGGCATCACAAGCGCAAGTGATTTCTGAGAACTCAACTACACTAGGATGCGATGGCGAGCTCGACTTCACAAGATGTGAGCCCGAGCTCGACTAGGCAGCACCCAGAAACTAAAAAAGGACTCGCACTGCGAGTCCTTTTTTAGTTCATTTTCATTAAGAATCAACTTGCAAAAAATCATTATCTAGAGTACTGTTAATTTAATCAATATTATTGCAAAGGAGTTTTTATTTTATGACAGAAAATCGTAACCACGGTTTTAATATCCGTTTTTATTTCGGAGTAATTTTATTAATTGTAGCTGCCGTCCTTGCTTTCTTCGCTCTCAAGAAAGTAGACGTTGACACATTGGTAAAGGACAATAAATTCTTTACTCACTATTCTGCAAAGGATGGCGATCAACTGGCTGTCAAAATTACACAAATTACAGCTAACCCTGTAATTACCGTGGATAATGGAAATTCATACGTATACATTATTGAGTATGAAGATGAAGGTAAAGAGGCAAACGGCCCAAAAAAATACGCTTATGTAGGTCTTGAACTCGATAAAGAGACTGCTCAAAAATTAGTCGCAAAGAATAGTACTTTACCAGATAACCCTGAGATAATGGCCGTTACCCTTGTGGACTCTTCTAGAAACAAAGGAGCTATTAAAAACTACGATGACCTTATGCTCAATGGTTTCAAGAGCTATAATTTAATTGAACAAGAGATTGAATATAGAGACTACTTATCTATCTCTGACAAATCATCTACTCAAAAAACTCAATTAATCATCGCTGCTGGTCTTACACTCGCAGGTCTTGTATTTATCGGTTTAGCGTTCTGGAAACGTAAAAAAGTTAGTGCGGCTTACGATGAAATTTACGCTGCTTACCCAGAATTACGTGGCAACTTAGATTTATTAAAAACAAATGCGACTTATGCCGACGACGAAACGTTTGTATACATCTACAAGAACCACTTCTTCACTACTTGGAGCGGCTTAGAAGTATACGACATCACAAAAGCAAATCGCGTTTACCACTATCAGGTAACACACAAGAAATATGGAGTGACAACCAATATTGACTCATTCCTTATCTTCTTATCAGATGACAAATCATACCGTGGTAAGAAAACGAAGATTGCTATCCATAATATTGGGGAAGAAACAGATGACTTCTTACAACCATTCTTCCAAACTGTGGCCCAAGAATTCCCTAACGTAGCAGTAGGATATGAAAATAATAGACCATTTTAAGGATACGAGAAAAGGTGCTTAGAAACGAATCACTGGACCAGAATAACGCAAAGGACTGCTTGCAGTCGTGCGGCTATTCTGGGAAGTGGACGTCGTTTCTGCCTTTTCGAGTTCAACTACACAGGATGTGAGATCTTCAAGATTGATACACCCACCAATCCGACTCGCAATGCGGGTCGGTTTTTTTATACGCAAATCCAATAAATTCTCTCCATTAAAGTGAAAATTTATTTTGCAGTTCAAAATTGTTTGTGGTATATTATATCTATCATACAACCTATTTTAAAGGAGAAGAATCATGACTGAAAAACGCAGTACAAAAACCATTATCGGCTTAATCATCGCTGGAGTTCTTTCCATCATCGTTGCTCTTGGCGCGCTTGGATACTTCCAGTTCTATCAAACTGCTGATAACTTATACAAACAAGGTAAAATCTTTGGTACTTCTACAATGAAAGATGAAGAAACGGTAGCTGTAAAAATTACGTACGCTCAACCTGATTCTATCGGAAGTGTCAAAGAAAGTGACACAGACCTCTATTTTATCGAATTTTCAGGAGTAGATACGGATGATTACGGTTATTCAACTATCGAAATTAAAAAAGGAGATAAATTAGCTGATAAAATTAAATCTGCTGATGTAGATACTCCAGTGATTGTTGCTGCTAAGATGCGTAAATCAGGTGCAGACGGTGCCATCCGTGACTACACTATTAACTTTAAAGATTTGATTAGAGAAAATGAAACAGTTTCAAAACGAGCAGAAACAGACTATTACGTTTCTGTTTACGAATTTGACAAAGATCGTCAATTCGCATACATCGTTGCTGGTATCGCTGGTATTATTGCTCTAGTATTCTTCTACAGTGCTTTCGCAACACGTAAGAGCGAAGACAAAGCGTACAACGAACTATACAGCACTTATCCAGAGTTAAACTACTCTATGGATTCTGTATTAGAAGATGCTACTTATGTTGATAATCAATTAGGAATCGTTTTATATAAACACCACCTACTTGCGACATACAAGAATTTCCAAGTATACGACCTAACAAAAGCTGAGCGTATCTACCACTACATTTACACTCAAAAATCTTACGGAATGACGGTTAGCCGTACTTCTCAATTAATCCTTCTAACGAACGACAAATCATACCGTAGAAAGAAAACTGGCCTTGTAATTAAGAACGTCGGTGACGAAACAGATGACTTACTACAACCATTCTTCTACGCAGTAAGCCAAGAATTCCCAGACATCCTATTAGGAT
>CAJZJI010000106.1 GCA_916049935.1 uncultured Streptococcus sp.
TGCTATAGAAGAAACCAGTAAACCAAATGCAATCCACCAGCTGTAAGCAACAAGACTAGCTACTGGGTTTGTAAATAGCAAAAGTCCTAAAAAGACAAAAACAACTCCTGCAAGGAATAGCAATAAACGATTAGAAAATTTCATTTCAATACCCCCTATATAGTATAGTATATTTTGATAATAAAACTATTTTACCTATTTTTATAGAAAATGTCAATAAAATAAATAGAGAATTTGGAACTTTCAGTCTGATTTGCAATAAATATCCACCGGCTTATGTAAGGTAGACAGAAAATCTAACTTTTAGGGTGCACTTCATGCCTGGTAGTTCGAAACTCTATTTAGTTAAATCCAAAGAATCGTTGTGTGACGGTGTAAATTCCGTTTGACAGAACTTGTCCCGGTTTATTTTTGGACATCGCAATTTTACTGACCACATTTTTGCTAATGAGTTGGAAAACTTCTGGATTCGCTTCTTTTAAATCAGCAAGTAAGGCTTCCTTCTTCTCTTGATGCTCTACTTGGCCACCCTTATTGAGTAACGCACAAGAAATCACCGTTGTAATCTCTAAGTGGTTTATTAAGTAGTTCTTCAAGACGGTTGGAAATTGCCTATCGCTATGGTAATTCGCCATCAATAGTTCATTCACGCGAATTTGTTGGTCGATACGGCTAATCATGACTTTCTCGTTCACGGATTGATCTTCACGACCGATAAAGTAGCGGTAGAAATCCACGTTCATATAGTATAAAGACTTGCTATATTGTAGCGGTACGAAGACAAACAAATTATCCACGTAAAACGTATGCTCTGGCAACTGCAATCCTGATTTACGAAGTAAGTTCATATTGTAAATGAGTGAGTGCATCATCATGTATTTTCCACGACGAAGCGACTTGGCATCATCCCAAGTGAACACTTGATTTTCAGGAAATGCGGAAGTATAGCGCATGATTTTTTTCGTTTTCGCGCCTTCTTTTTCATAGACGAAGTTCGTAATGAATACGTCAACTTCTTCGCCGGTTTCTTCGAAGCGTTGTAATTGTTCTAGGATTTTTAAGTATGCACGCACATCCACCCAGTCATCACTATCGACGACTTTGAAATACTTGCCTGTTGCGTTCGCCATCCCCGTATTCACGGCTCCACCATGCCCTTTATTTTCTTGATGGATGGCACGGATAATTGTTGGATAAGCTGCGGCATATTGGTCAGCAATGCGAGCAGTGTTGTCTTTAGAACCATCATTAATAATTAAAATTTCAACCTCTTTACCACCGGCAAGGAGCGTTTGAAGACAATAATGCATATATTCTTGAGAGTTATAGCATGGGACTGCAATGGTTAATAATTTCATGGGGGTTACCTCTCATTTCTAGTAAACTTATCTTATTTACTATACCATTTTTTCGGTCATTTTGTCAGTTTGACTCCCTTAATCCTCTTATGAAAAAAGCCCTCTTCGCACGGAAGAAGGCTTCGACAATACTATTATTTATTTATGCTTGTTGTTTTTGTTCTCTTCGTGCAATCCATGGAAGGACGAGTCCGAGTCCAAGAAGCGCAAATGGCATAATGATATTTGAAATTAAGACAAACCACCATTCAGATGGGTTTTGCGCATAATCCATTTGTGGTACCATTCCGAGAATACATGCAAAGGCAGTGAAGGCAAATCCCCATAGTCCCATTAAGAACCCAAGTGTCTTATTGCTAATGTATTTATATTCGGCCCCTTTAAATCTGTCCCAATGACGGTATAAAAACATAAAGGCGACAAATACCCACAAGAAGCACATCGGAGAAACAATGGCATTCAAGTTTGTCATCCAAACCACAACCGTATCGATTTCCTTAAGTCCTAGAGCTGGCATGACAATTAGAGCCCCTGTCAAAATCCCTGTAAGCAAGTATCCATTTCTCAACGTACCGTTCTTTGTGCGTGCACGAAGCCAGCGAGGAACATATTCTTCATCGGCACTACCAAGGAAGATTTGAAGTGGTGCATCAATCGATAATGCCAACGTCGCGGTTTGCCCGATAAATTGCGTTAATGCGTAAATCGTAACGAGCACATTCCCAATATTCCAGTGTTTTCCAAGTACGGCAAATGCTTGATAAGCACCATTTCGCATCAAGTCTTGCGGGATATTGTTGCTATCAAAAATCATCCCCATCGCAAAAGATCCAAAGACCGCACAGATTCCAACCATCACAGCCATCGCAATCATCCCTTTTGGAAATTCTTTGGCTGGATTCTTGAGTTTATGCACATAAGGTGACATACACTCTGCTCCTCCGACCGAGAAAACAAGAAGCGCAATCGTTGTGAAGTATGAAAAATCAAACTTAGGAATATACGTTTCGATCTTATCCATATTCGCTGTTGCTAGTTGTAAATCAGGTTTAATGAGTGGAACCCCGACTGCTAATAGGATAAACAGAATTGACATCACAAACATCGCGGTTCCCGCAATCGTTCCTAAGAATTTCAACGCGCGAATTCCCTTTGTTGAAATATAAAGGACGGCTAAGAAAAAGGCTAAACAGACTGTTACCAGTAGTGGAATTGGCAGTTCATCGATAATTCCTGAGTGCCCTTGGAATACCCATCCGAGTGCAATAAGAATCGTCTGTGGTTTTTGCGCTAAATAAGGAATCTGAACCACCCAAAATGTCCATGCGGCAAAATACGCTAGTTTCTTGGTAGACGTATGTTTAATCCAATCACTGACTCCCCCTTCACTATCTTCAAACGTCGAACCGAGTTGTCCAATCATTAATGAATATGGGATAAAGTAAATTACTAAAATAATGAGCCACGATGTAATAACGACAATCCCTTGTTGGGCGAAATTGTTCACAACATTCCCAAGTCCCCACACAAAGTTAAATGCAATCAGGGATATCATCAGCCAACTCAGTTGCTTTTCATTTTTTTCTTCCATTTTTTAACCTCCTAAACCGAATCGCTGATTAGTCGCTTACTGAATAATGATTGACCATTAAATTACTAGCACGAAGCAATACCTTATCGAGCAATGCAGCTGTCTTTTCTTCGATGAAGTCACTCATTTGTTGATTTTCCGCTTCGAAGTCGATTGCTTCCCCTTTTTCAAGTTTGGCATCGACTTGTGCAATCATGGCTTCTCCACGAGATAAAGTATTCTTTTGATAACTTTCAATATCAGCAAGATGTTCCAAATAGTGCGCATCTGCAAGCCCTGCAATTAAGCGACTTGACCAGTAGAAGGAATCCGTTGAAACCTTCGCTGTTGTATTGGCAAAATACGCAGGCGTTGTGTCCACTTGTGTAAAGAATGGTACAGCCGTTGTAAATGGCATTGACCCATACGATACCCACTGAATTCCTGTTGTATCATGCGGACGATTTGGACGAATTTGTAGGATAGCCGTTTGACTCGTACGATTAATCCCAACTGTACGGAAACGACGATTGCTCTTACCATCGCCTTGATTTCCATAAGGGTCATACGGTGTGAATTGGAAATGCGTGCTCATCGATTCTTTCACATCTTCGACTGTAATCTTGCGGTACGGAACGCGTGCCCATGGAATTTCAAAGCTCGTTGGAGATTGTTCCACTTCTGGATTAAACATGCGTTGAATATCCCAAGCACGAGGCGTGTTATATAAGCGGTCTTTGTCGCGTTGGGAACCGAATGCATAACGTGGATTGAACGATTCACCGTCAAAGTTTAAATTCAAGTGGTAACGAATCATAAAGTCTTTCAAATCAGGGTCGCACATGTAGTTTTCTTTATCGTCAAAATCAAAGAAGTCACTGCCGAGTTGATTTGGATTTACGACATACGCATCATCAGGTACACGGCGAGCCATCCAGTGATGTCCACCAATCGATTCTAACCACCAAATTTCATTCACATCAGAAATCGCAATCCCATTTGACTCATAAGTTCCGGCCGTTTCAAGGAAGTGTCCAAGACGCTCTACCCCTTCGCGTGCCGTTTTAATATAAGGCAACACTAATGTAAAGATGTCTTCTTCTCCAATCCCTGTTTCCACCAGTGGGTCGGCTCCTAATACACGAGGGTTTGTTGAAATGGTTTCAGTTGCACTTAATGCTACATTATATTCATTAATCCCCGCAGCACCCCAAATTCCTTCGTTATTGATGGCATTTGGCATGGCCGTATAGCGAACAGGATTGTCTGGTAAGTCTGTTTCAAAGCCTGAAATGACTGCTTTATAGTGACGTGGTTGGTCTTCTGGACGTACGACAATGAATTTCTTTG
>CAJZJI010000107.1 GCA_916049935.1 uncultured Streptococcus sp.
CCTAAAGCAATCATTACAAGAACAGTTGCCATAAGCATTGTACTCACAAGTGGTGATGTACCTGTGTTTGGTAAATCTTTTTGTGGTTTTGATGGTTGTGGTGATGTACCTGTGTTTGGTAAATCTTTTTGTGGTTTTGATGGTTCAGGAGTTGGAACAGCTGGTGCCGTATACTTGTTTTTAAACGTTGTATCTGCATCATAAGTGACTGTAGCAACATACGCTTTATCTTCTTGTTTCACTTCAATTGATACCTTTTTAACGCTCTTATCGTAAGTGATTTGCGCATCATCACCACTAACCTCTACTACTGAATAATTGTAAGTTCCAGCCTTTTCGAATGCCACATCTTTAAAGGTAATGCTTCCATCAGCGGCATTCTTGGCCGTTTGAATAACATTTCCATTTTCATCTAATAGATTAAATGTGAATTCTCCCTCTACTAAATCACGACCTTCTAATTCTTTTTTGAACGTTAGGTCTTGCTTAATGGCTGAAAGAATACGGTTAGTAATAACTGAGTTTGTCCCTTCTGTTGTCACTTCATGCGTATATCCTTCTGGAATATCCACTTCTTCAACTGTGTACTCATAAGCGACACCTTTATTAGACTCAGGCAATTCTTTGAATGTGTATTTCCAATCATTCGCCTTTGACAATTCAATGGCTTCACCATAATTTTCACCATTTTGTTTCAATTGAACTTTAATCGCTTTACGTAAGCCAAGTTTATTGTCATTATCTTCCCATACTTTTTTAACAGTATGCATTGTAGTTTTACGTGTATTTGTGATTGTAAATCCTTCTTTTTGAGTGGCTTCACCAGTAATGACTGTATCATAATCTTTACCATAGTTTTCATCGATGACTTCTTTCACTTGATAATCAGTTACTGTTGGGTCAAGTGCCTTACCGTCAATTGTAAGTTTAAAGACACCTTTCCACTCGTTGGCATCATTTAAGACCATTGTTGCAAGAACAACATCCGGATTACTTGCACGGCTTAGTTCTACTTTAATACTTGAAATAGAAGCATCTTTTTCCCCATTCCAAATTTTGGCAACTGGAATGTATTGTGGCAATTGATTTGTGACAGTATTTGTTTCACCAAAAACAGATGGATTTTCAGCATTACGGTTTGTATAAAATACATTCGTTGCTGTTAATGTATCTGTTGCGCCATCAGCATATTCCGGAGTTTTCATATCCACTAGGAAGTTCACAACTTCTCCTGGAACAATCTTTTCACCTTTATTCAATACAACCTTGATGGATGTTACTTTTGTAAAATCAGCAATTTGATCTGCTGTGACCCAGCCACTCGCCTGCGTTGCATCATATGGAGAATTTGGCAAGCTTGTTGACGTATGATAATAAACGGTATATTTACTTTCAACGTTTAAAGCTTTTGTGAGAACCGGAGTGAATCCAGAACCATTTTGATCTTCTGCGTACGGAAGACGATCATACAACGTAAATGTTTCAATATCATACGTACTATAGTTTTTCGTTTGTAACTGATATTTATACTCTTGACCATAGTTGTGTTGAACTAACTCTTGCGTCCAACTTCCATCTTTTGTCGAAATAAATTTCTCAGAACGAATTTCAGTCGGTAAGTTTACAATCGTAGAAGATTTTGCTGCTACAATTTTATCTGGAACTTTTCCATCTGGTGTCTTAATCTTAAACACATTGTCTAACATTGTTTGAGACGTTACATTACTTGCTAAAGGAGAAAACTCTTTTGCAACTAGAAATACATGGTTATCTGTATTTTTCTTATAATCATCAGCTTTCTGAATGGCTGTTGGCATTGCCTCTTTCGTAATTGTTGCTGAAACAATTGCTGTAAAGTCACGACCAATCGTTTTGTCATTGTAGAAATCGAGATCCTTTAACTCAAAAATTACTGCTTGGCGACCGCTTCCATTGTAATTTTCAACGACTCTTGGTTCACCCTTCACCATGTTTCTATGCTCTTTTTTATCAATATAGTACCCTTCATAAGTGATTCCCTCAGGTAAGACATCAATCACTTGAGCTCCATTTACACGACGGTTGACTGATAAGTTACTAAAATCAGCAGTAACACTATATTCAACAACTTCTCCTAAATCACCTGTAGGATTTGAACGAGTAATCTTAGAAATACGAATTTCTTCTTCTTTCACTTTTACATCTTCGTATGATTCACTCTTGTTTGTAGAGAATTTTCCGTCTTCCCCATAGCCATCCACTAAACCTTCTGCATGCATACTATTATTGTATCTAACAGGTTCTTTACGTTCAGTCTCGTCAAATGGATTTAATAATTTCGTTTGGATAAATGTAGATGTAATTTCTCCTGCTTGAAGAACTTTCCCATCTTGAAGCTTTATTTTTATACTGTCATAAGTACGATTTACTTTTTGATAGGCATCTTTCTTTAAAGTTCCTGCATAAATTTGTTTTGCTTGATTTGTGACTTTATTATAGGCATCTTCGTCTACAATCACAATTTGTTTACTACCTTTAGCAATACTTCCTAATTTCACTTCGGTACCATCTGCTTTTACCCCATATACATCCATATCAAATGGTGCATTGGAAACAGGAGAACCGACTGAGTAGAAATACATTCTTTCATCTAAGTCTTCATCAACTAATGTTAATTTAGAAATTGTACTTGGAGAAGTATTCGTAAACCCAAGAATCCATGTCGCTACAGATGTATCTGGAGCACCAGCATCAACGTTTAAAGTTTGTTTATCGTTATTAGATTTACGGAAAGAAGAATCACTAATCAATTGTCCAATGAGTTTAAATTGAATATCATCGCTAACTGTTAATTTTGGTTCTGATTCTCCGTGTTGAATAAACGTCAATTCTGTTTTTGCGTTATTAACAATGTTCGTTTTTGTTTTAGCATTTGGGAAACTTAAAACAAGTCTCTCCTCGCGTAAAGCAAGTTCCGCTTCACTATTTGTGTCATTTAGAGTGTCACTACCAGTAATGGTTTTACTAACTGTTCCATCAGCATTTAATGTCCATCCTGGATTTTTAGCAGGATCAAAGACAGCTGTTCCAGTAGTTCCATCTGCTTTTTGATACGTTGGCAGTGTATCTGTAATGGTGATTGATTTCGCTGCACGAGTTTGTGCTTTACCATTCCCCCAGTTTTGAGTTTGTCCACCACCTGCAGTATTCGTTGATAAACTGAATTGGAAAGTAACATCTGCGGCTTTTGATATTGCTTCCCCCGTTGCCTTACCACCATAAATATCACGGTTATCAATAGTATACGCTTGTGTAGTATTTGTCCCGTTATATTTAAACAATGACTGTTTATCGACTTTTACTTTATAAGTTAATGTATCTGTTACTTCCTTTAATGTGTTTCCAGTACTATCTTTTAACACGATTTTCGGAGAGAATGTATAACCTTCTGGAGTTACACGGTCCTTAAATTTAAATGTAAAAGGAAAACTTGCTGTGGTTGTTTGCGTAATGTCTGACAAGTATACTTTTAATAGACCTGGAGTTGAATTATCTACTCTCTTCACTGGTCCACCAGTCGCAACTGTAAAACTCTCGATATACTCTGTTGGATAAGTAAACTCGATGTATCCTCCAATGATAGGATTAGCTACTTTTGAACCATCTAATTGAACATCTCCTTGACGATTCTTTGTTGTATATTGCGCGTCGCTACCTGTTGAGTTTGTAGCAGTTACTTTTACTTGACCGATTTGTGCATTTACCCCTAAAGCACCTGTAGCTGTGGCTTCGTTTGCTTCAGAAGTAGTATTTTCTGTACTCACCGTAGTTTCAGCAGTTGACGTTTCAGTTGTTTCAGTACTACTTGTCACTACTGTTGTAGGTTCACTAACCTCCTGCGCATAAGTAAATGTTGGCGCTACTTGATTCGTTAATAAAGTGAAAATTAATAATGTAGTTGATAATTTATGAATAAACCTCTTCATTTCGCTATCCTTCTTTTCTAAAAATATTCTTCAATAAAAATTCATATATATTATACTGTATCGATGTGAGTTTACCAAGAAAGAACTAAGACCATTTTTCTTCCTTCTGAAAGAATTTTTTTCACATTTGAACTACCAACATAAGAAAAAAGAGCCGGATAAACCGACTCTTTCCCTATTATTTACTTAAATATTCTTTTGAAGATTCATTCAATTCTTCAACGATTTCATTTACTTCTTCAAGAGTTTGAACAATCGCACCTGATGCTAATGGATGTCCTCCACCACCATGGTTTTG
>CAJZJI010000108.1 GCA_916049935.1 uncultured Streptococcus sp.
CTGAAATCACTCGATTTTCAAAACTAAATAAGAATTTTGTAAATAACGTGATAAGACAGATTCCCAAATGCGCTAATAGATCAATCGACAAAATCGAGAAAGAAATTCGTTTTGAGCGTCCAAAGAACTGCGAACGTTCAAACCAAAAATTTGCAATCACTACAAAACTTTGCGCAAATAAAAAGATTTCCTTTGCAAACTGCCACATACCCTCCATCGATGTTGGCGTATTGATTTCTAATACTAAAACGGTAATTGCAATGGCAATAATCGCATCGCTTAACGCATCTAATTTCCCCTTCATGAATACTCCTCACTTTCACTTTGCTATTTTAGGGGATGCTCCTGTAAAAAGCAACGAACTACTACTGCTTCTAGCCTTTCATTTTACAGCATTTTTTGATACCATAGAGGTACGAACTCAAGGAGGAAACACCATGACAGATTGCATTTTTGACAAAATTATTAATAAAGAAATTCCAGCACATATTGTGTATGAAGATGACGTAGTACTTGCGTTCCTTGACATTTCGCAAGTGACACCAGGACACACACTGGTCGTTCCTAAGAAACACGTGGCTAATATCTTCGAATATGACGAAGACTTAGCAAGCGCAGTGTTTGCACGTATTCCTAAAATCGCACGTGCCGTTCAAGCGTCAAACCCAGACATTAAAGGTTTAAACATTTTAAGTAATAACGGAGAGTTGGCTTACCAAAGCGTCTTCCACTCTCACATCCACTTAATCCCACGCTATACAAAAGAAGATGGCTTTGGATTAAAATGGGAACCAACAAATCCAAGTTCAGAAGTATTAGCAGAAATCGCGCAATCAATTCGCGAACAAATGGAGGCATAATCAATGAGTAAATTTCTAAAAGGTTTTATTTTCGGTAGTGTTATCGGAGGCGCCGTTGCCCTACTTAACAACCCAAGAAGCGGGAAAGAAAACCGTGAAATCTTAGCAAAACAAATTCAAGAAGTGACACAGGATGTTACCGTGATTAATACTGGTAAAACAACTCTTCAAAGAGGCATTAAAGAAATCCAAGAAGTGATTGTTCCACAAACAATGGAAGTTGTGAACTCTATTCAAGAAGAAGTCGCAAAATTCCAATTGGAAAATAAACCGCGCTTCAGACGTATTCAAGATAAAATTCAAACATTGCAAACACATCTTAAAGAAATGAAATAGAGGTTTTGCTCTATGATTAAATTATTTGCATCGGATATGGATGGTACTCTCCTAACGAACCACGTAGAGGTACATAAAAACAACATTCAAGCGATTCGAAAAGTCCAAAAACAGGGGAAACACTTTATAGTTTGTACTGGACGCGATTATCTTCAAGCCAATTTCGCACTCGAACAAGCAGAATTACACCTTCCTGTCATTGCGATGAACGGAGCTCAGATTTTTGATAAAAATCATGACATTATCTGGGAAGTCACCATTCCTCACGAAACAGTCTACACCTTACTGGACTACTTCGATTCGATTGATTTGGACTGGCAGCTCGTGACTTCTGAAGGGAACTTTAGAAAGAACTATGCTCTCTTTATCAACAAAGTCATCGAACGCAAAAAGGCCGAAAAAAATAGTCTTTCTCCTGAACAATTGAAAGAAGAAATTAGACAGCTAAAAATCCTTCTAGAAGCAACCGATGTGACGACTGCTGAAGAAGTGCTATCGATTCCAGATATTAAGGTCTTCAAGATTATCGTCTCTCATGACGACGGGCCTACTTATTTCAAACCCGTTCGTGAGCATATCGATCAAGCGCATCCGAACCTTGTGGTCACTTCCGCATTTTATACGGATTTGGAAATCAACCACAAAGACGCTCAAAAAGGCATTGCGGTTGCTCACTATGCAAAGACTCTTGGCTTGTCGATGAAGGAAGTATTTGGAATTGGTGATAACTTCAACGATGTTTCGATGATTCGTGACGCTGGAATTGGCGTTGCGATGGGAAATGCTCCAGACGAAGTTAAAGCCGTTGCTGATTTTGTGACAGATACAAATGTTAACGGCGGTGTGGCAAAAGCGATTTGGCGTGTCCTCGAACAAGAAAAATAAGCATCACTCTCTTCTCTTTCATTAGAGAAGGGAGTTTTTTATTCTCAGAAAATCATGTCAGAAAATGTAACATGAGATGAGACTAGAATTTTGCATTTTCAGAAAATCTTCCATATAATGGAAAAACCTTATACGTAAGGTAGATTTGGAGGAATATGTATGAACATAAAAAAATTGAGCTTGGGAGCTGTTCTAGTCACTCTATTGATGACTCTTCTATCCCTCGTTTCTCCGACAAGTTCTGTTAAAGCAGAAACTAAAAAATATGTAATCGCAACAGATATTACATTTGCTCCATTTGAATACCAAGATACAAATGGTGAATACGTCGGAATTGATATTGAATTAATGAAGAGTATCGCAGAGGCTGAAGGCTTCGAAGTAGAATTCAAACCACTCGGCTTCAATGCTGCCGTTCAAGCATTAGAATCTGGTCAAGTAGACGCTGTGATGGCCGGAATGGGAATTACGGATGAACGTAAACAAAAATTCGACTTCACAAATAGTTACTATGACAGTGGAATTGGGATGGGAGTTCCTAAAAACTCTGAAATCACATCTCTTTCTGATTTAAAAGGTAAAAAAGTTGCCGTTAAATTAGGAACACAAGGTGCCACTTACGCTGAATCTATCAAGAGTAAATATGGTTTTACAATCACTACTTTTGAAGATTCATCAAGTATGTACCAAGATGTAATGGTAGGAAACAGTGATGCGTTATTCGAAGACTATCCAGTACTTGCCTACTCAATCGCATCGAACAACTTGCCTTTAAAAATGACAGACCATAACGAAAACAAAACAGAATATGGTGTTGCTGTTAATAAAGGTGAAAACGCAGAATTAATCACTGCTTTCAACAACGGTTTGAAAAAACTAAAAGAAAGTGGTAAGTATGATGAAATCATCAACAAATACACAACAAACGCTAGCGAAAACACTGAAGCAACAAGTATTCTCGGTTTAATTAAAACAAACTGGCACACTCTTGCAACTGGTTTATGGAACACAATCGTATTAACAGTTGTAGCTTTAATCTTCGCAAGTTTAATCGGAATTATCTTCGGTTTAATGAAAACTAGCCAAAACAATATCGTACAAGCAATCGCAGGATTTTACATTGACATTATCCGTGGTGTTCCACTAATCGTATTAACGTTCTTCATTTACTTTGGAATTCCACAAGCATTCAACATTACAATGCAACCGTTCGTAGCAGGTGTCATTACCCTTAGCTTGAACGCATCGGCTTACATCGCTGAAATTATCCGTGGGGGTATTCAAGCGGTTGATAAAGGACAATACGAAGCCTGCATGAGTTTAGGTCTTCCATATTCTAAGAGCATGCAAAAAGTTATCTTACCGCAAGCGATTCGAATTATGGTTCCTTCATTCATCAACCAATTCGTTATTACATTGAAAGATACATCTATCCTTTCAATTATCGGTATTGCCGAATTAACGCAAACCGGTAAAGTCATCATCGCTCGTAACTTACAATCAAGTCAAATGTGGTTAATCGTCGGCGTGATGTACTTAATCGTGATCGTTCTATTAACGAAACTTTCAGCTCACTTAGAAAGGAATTTAAAATAATGGCTATTATCGAAGTTCAAAAAATTCAAAAGAAATATGGCGACTTAGAAGTATTAAAATCCATCGACCTTTCTATTGAGGAAGGCGAAGTAGTTTGTATTATCGGGCCTTCAGGTTCTGGTAAATCAACTTTCTTACGTTGCTTAAACCGTCTTGAAAAAATCAACAGTGGTCATATCATCATCGACGGCTATGATTTAACAGACAAGAAAACAAACTTAAATAAAGTTCGTGAGGAAATCGGAATGGTGTTCCAACACTTCAACCTCTTCCCTCACCTAAGCGTTCTAGAAAATATCATTCTTGCACCGGTTGAATTAGGTCGTGAGACAAAAGAAGCTGCAACTGAACATGCGATGGAACTCCTTGGCATGGTTGGTCTTGCAGATAAAGCAGATGTCTCTCCTAAATCTCTTTCAGGTGGTCAAAAACAACGTGTGGCTATTGCTCGCGCGCTTGCAATGAAACCAAAAATGTTATTATTCGATGAACCAACTTCAGCGTTAGACCCTGAGATGGTTGGGGATGTATTAGAAGTAATGCAAAACCTAGCTAAAGAAGGGATGACGATGGTTGTGGTAAC
>CAJZJI010000109.1 GCA_916049935.1 uncultured Streptococcus sp.
CGGTAGATTTAAATAATAATCTCGTTGAATATGTTCGTTACGTGGATTCTTATCCAATCTTATCCAGTGGCAAAGAAGGTTTCACGCAAATAAAGGTCAATTCAACAGGAATCGAGAAAATGAGAACCTCATCACTGATTGCACAAACGCCTTTACCAACAAAGAGTAAAAAGGTGATGGTAGTGGGTGGAAAGACGATTGTCACTGAATTGTTGAACGAAGGATTTGTCATGAATGAGATTGAAGATATTCGTATCGGCTATTCATGGACAATCAGTAGTGAGAGTGTGCAAATCGTTGAGTTTACACCAACATGGTACATTAAAAAGAATGGTACTTGGAAGACTCTGGCTGAATTAAAAGCCGAGAAGAGTCAAACAGAACCAGCGAATGGACCGACAACAACGGGAGGTGACGCAGATGGATTTTAAGAGAAGCGCAGTCGTTCTCATCGTCTGCTTCTTTATCCTCGATTTATTCTTATTCGGATTAGTATGGCAAAAAAGATCTGATGTGAAAAATCCGTTGAATACAAGTATTAACGTCATTGACCAAATGAAGTTAGACGGAATTACATTACCAACTCTGAATGCGTCGGTAGAAGCTGTTCCGATTGTACAAGTGACACCAGAGTCCACTGACGGTAAATTATCTAGTTTACCAAACCAAGTCGTGACGGTTGAAAAAAGTGTTATTAATGGTCAATTTGTGACACCGATTCAATTAGACTTAAGCGGATCTGTATCTGCAGATAGTTTTGCCGATTTAACAAAAATCGTTGAAAATAATCAAGTGGCTTTTGGAGACCAATACACATGGTCATCTTATAATCCAACAACCCGCAAAGTGATTTATACACAAAAAGCAGGTAAGTTAACGATTATGGATGGATCGAGTCAAATCATCTTTACAGTAAATGCCAATGACCAAGTCGTAAGCTATGAACAGACTTATGCGGGAAGTGTGCAAGTACTTGGGAAAGAACGTGAATTGATTACAGCTCAAAGGGCGGTTGAGATTCTATACTTAGCTGGACGAATTTCGTCGAAGGCAACCGTTCAATCGGTGAAATTATCGTACTATCAATCGCTTGTACTAAAAGATTTTTCAATTTACTCACCTGCGTGGTATATTGAAATTCGTCAAGCTGACGGACAATTAATTGCCCGTCGTGTGGATGCGATTCATGGGACAGTATTAGCAAATGAAACGCTAGAAACAACGAATACGCAAACGCAGCGTACAACAACAAATAACACAACAACAACGCAAAGTCTACAACAACAATAAGAAGGGAATAAACATGCAAGAACAAGGTTTGAAAGTGAGTTTACTCGCGAGTGGTAGCTCGGGGAATGCTACTTACATCGAAACGCCAAAACAAAAAATATTAGTGGACTGTGGACTCACTGGTAAAGCCATTACTGCGCAAATGGAGAAGATTGATCGCTCCATTTCGGATGTGGATGCCATTCTCGTCACCCATGAACATTCTGACCATATTAAAGGAATTGGGGTTCTGGCTCGTAAATACGGGATTCCAATCTATGCCAATGAAAAAACATGGCAAGCCATGGCTGGAAAGATTGGGAAAGTCGCTCTCGAACAACAGGAAATCTTCAATACCGGAGACACGCTCACGTTTGGAGACTTAGATGTCATGAGTTTTGCCGTATCGCATGATGCGGCAGCTCCTCAATTTTATAGTTTCCAACACGAAGGCAAGCAGTTCGTGATGCTGACAGACACGGGTTATGTGAGTGATAAGCTAAGAGGTTTGTTGAAAAATGCAGATGCGTATCTCATCGAAAGCAATCATGATTTAGAAATGCTTCGAATGGGACCTTACGCTTGGCATTTGAAACAACGTATCTTAAGCGACAAGGGTCATTTATCGAATGATGATGGCGCGCTTGCGATGTGTGAAATGATGGGTGACCGCACGAAACGAATTTATCTAGGACACTTAAGTCAAGATAATAACATGAAGGAAATCGCCTATCAAACAGCCGAAAGCATCTTCCAAACGCATGACAAAGGCGTTCATCAGGCGTTCGAGCTCTATCATACGGATCCGTATGAACCTACAAAGTTATTTACCGTTTAAAAACTTAGCAAGTTCGAAAGAGTTTTTTAAGTACTCTATAAGCTTAATTTCATATAAATTTCACATGAAAAAATTATTGTATATTTACAAATGAGAGGAGTGAGCAGATGTCACAAGAACAATTACAAAGAAAAAAATCATCGAAAGCTTTTAAAAATGGCTTTATCGGCGGATTATTGGGAGGAGCAGTCGCTGTTGCCGGAGGAGTTGGAATTATGGCCGTAACAAATCCAGCAAACCAAGCAACAACACCTGCTACACAGCCCTCACAAACACAAGTAGACACAACTAAAACATCTACAGCTACAAAAGGCGGAACAGAAATCACTAAAGTGGTTGCTGAAGTGAAGAACGCGGTCGTTTCAGTTATTAACAAACAATCCACTTCAAGAAATAACTTATACGGCACACAACAAACCGGAGGAGAATTAGCTACTGCGTCTGAAGGTAGTGGGGTCATTTATAAAAATGAGGGTGGATACGCCTATATCGTGACGAACTATCACGTTATTGCGAAATCACAAGAATTGGAAGTTCTTTTAGCAGACGGAACACGCGAAAAAGCTGAGCTTGTTGGTAGTGATCAATGGACAGACTTAGCCGTGATTCGTATTGCCAATACAAATGTTACAACTGTCGCAGAATTTGCAAACTCAGATGAGGTTGAAGTTGGACAAACAGCGATTGCGATTGGTTCCCCTCTTGGAAGTGAATTCGCAACAAGTGTAACGCAAGGAATCGTCTCAGCAACTAACCGTGCTGTTGCCACAGACGTTGATGGTGATGGACAAGAAGACTGGGTCGTAACGGCCATTCAAACAGATGCGGCGATTAACCCAGGAAACTCAGGGGGAGCGTTAATTAATAGCGCTGGCCAAGTCATCGGAATTAACTCAATGAAGATTTCGAAATCTTCTGTTGAAGGAATGGGATTTGCGATTCCAAGTAACGAAGTTGTTTCGATTATTAAACAACTCGAAACGGACGGGAAAATTACACGTCCAGCTCTTGGAATTTCAATGGTAAACTTATCAAGTGTGAATGAACGAGTAATCGAGCAATTGAATTTACCACGAGATGTGAAGAACGGAGTCGTTATTGCAGAAGTCATGGCGAAAGGTAGTGCAAAAGCTGCGGGACTACAAGCTTACGATGTCATTGTTGAAATGGATGGACAAAAAATTCAAGGAATTCAAAACTTACGTAAAGTTCTTTACAGCCATAAAGTTGGCGATAAGCTTGAAGTAACATACTATAGAAATGGACAAAAACAAACAACAACGATTTCTTTAACAGAAACGAACAGTCCAAGTTTATAACAATAACGAATAAGGAGTCGGATAGCGAAGTGCTATTCGACTTTTTTTGTGTATTTCCACAAGGTTATCCACAAAAATGTGGATAAGTCTGTGGAAAACTGTGGGTTAACCCCGTTGTCAAGTCTGTGAAGTGGAAAATCGGTGTTGAAAATGGATAGGCTAAAAATGGCTTAATTATCGGATTTTATTGAAAAAAGTTATTCACATGATAAATTTTTATTGTGGATAACTTTGGTGATTAACTGTTTAAAACGTTGATATAACAGCATTTTGATATACACAAAAAGTGTGTGGATAACTGTGGATAACTCGCATCTTTCCACCTTTTAGAAATATAACAATTAGATAACAAATAAAAATTTTGAATCAATATCTAGTGTTTTTCATAAAAAAAGCCCAAAATTTAGGGGCGAACATGTGTACATGTGGATAACTTTGTGGATAACTGTGGGAAAAGGGATAAAACAAGCAATTTTTGTCAAAAAAAGGTAAGATAATTTGTGAAATGAGGGGATCAAATGAATATTACCATTGTGAGTGTAGGAAAACTGAAAGAAAAATATTTAAAACAAGGAATTGACGAATATGCGAAACGCTTAGGCAGCTACTGCAAGTTCCAAGTAGTAGAAGTGCCAGACGAAAAGGCGCCTGAAAATTTAAGCGACAAAGAAATGGAACAAGTGCTCGAAAAAGAGGGAGAACGCATCCTTGCTAAAATTAAAGATGGGGACGTTGTCGTGGCCATGGCAATCGAAGGGGACTTAGTGAGTTCAGAACAACTGGAGATCGGAAGAGCGTCGTGTAGGGAAAGAGTGTAGGATAGGGTGTAG
>CAJZJI010000110.1 GCA_916049935.1 uncultured Streptococcus sp.
TTCTCATTCGTGAAAAAGACACGAATGGCTAGCCATGAACAGACTGCCATTAGCAAAACGATTGCTGCGCTTGCGGCCCATTTCCCCATGGACCATTGTTTTAGATTGTATGCCATTTTTTATCTTCCCTTCCTAATCAGGTGCTTTCAATTCGAATTATACCGCTTCTTTTTTTAAATACAATCCCCTTTTATTAATTTTTACAAATACAAAAACAGCCGACTATTTCTAGTCAGCTGTGTCGTTTTTACTTGCATCTATTATTTTCTTACGATAATCCTTGTTCCGTCTCAATGTGAAATAGTCTGGAACGGGATCTTGGCCGCCTCTTATAAATGGATGGCATCTGCAAATGCGTCCGCACCCCATCAACATGCCTTTTAGCGCGCCATGCTTTTCAACTGCCTGAATCATATAGCTCGAGCAGGTTGGTCTGTAGATACATGAAGGCGGGAATAATGGAGAAATCCACTTTTGATATCCACGCACGAGTGCAATCATGATTTTTTTCATATCGATACTGCTTTCTTAATTAAATAATCTGAAGAAGGCTTGTACTCCTTCTGCTGCAATCAGCGTATAAACGTATAATGTGACTGGTTTAGCGATTAAACAAATGGTCACGAATTTCTTAAAGGTCATATGACTGAGCCCTGCCACCATACATAAGAAGTCGTCTGGGAATCCAGGAAGAACCAGCGCCCAAAAGAAAATGCGCTCGAAGTGTTTTCCTTTGTCCAAATAGCCAATGTATTTATTGTACGTATCATCATCCACGAACGCCTTCGCCAACGTCTCCCCGTAGCGACGAGCCAACCAGAAGTTGATACAAGAACCAATCATGATTCCCACAAAATTATAAATCCAGCCGTAAAGAGGCCCGAATACGATATGCCCGATGACACAGGTTAAGCCTCCCGGAATAATCGGGTAAACCACTTGCGTAATTTGAATCAGGATAAAAATCAAAATCCCTACCCATCCGGAATGGGCAATACTTTCACGGAATGGTCCGTCTATCGCAAAATAATCATTCTTGGCCACGAGCCATCCTAAAATAATCGTTAAAATAATCCCGATAATCGTCACGATACGAATGATTTTACGATTGAGTTCTATTGCTTTTTGAGTGTCCACGATGTACTCCTTTTTTTGTTGTTACATGCATTATAACAGAGATTGCTAAAAGTTCCTTAGCAACTTTCTTAGATTTTGTTTAAGATTCACTCTCTTCCAAATTCCAAGGCTTCACAACAGTGATATGTTCCATCAATGCTTCTTGTCGTCCAAGTTGCTCCAAGCGGGCCTTACGACGTTCTTCGTAGCCGCTGCAGATGAATTTCTCTTCGTCGGTTTCTGGAACGATGGCATCCACTGTAAAATCACCTTCGCCTTCACGAGGAAGTGCCACAAATGTCCAAAAGCTTGTCGCCGCTAAATAGCGCTCGCCGTTCAAGACATCTTCTCCGACCACTTTACAGAAGACTTCCATACTCTTCTTCCCTGTCCCTGAGATATACGTCTCCACGCAGACAGAATGCCCCAGTGGAAGTGGTTTTAAATAGTTCATCGCGTCCACCGATGCCGTTACCGCAAGACGACGGCAATGACGAGATACAGTAATTGACGCACAGTCATCAATAATTCGTGTTAAATTCCCTCCGAAAAGTGTGTTATGCATATTCACATCGAATGGGAAAATTCTACGCGCTTGAATCGCACGTGTTTGGCTACATGTTTTTGTACTCATTTGATTAGCTCCTTGGATAGTTTACTGTTCTATTCTAACATGAATCCAAAATGCGTTCAAAGACACCTAACTAATTCTGATTTCTACGAATCTTTTAATAGCTGTAACGTTAGCCGCAAGTAGAAAAAAAGACCCACAATGTGAGTCCGGTTATCCCTATTATTTTTTCTTTGCGCGTTTGGCTTCGTGAATCAGCTTCAACGCTCTCTTTCTTGTTTTGATGTTTGGGCTCTTCATTTGACGATAAGCCGTTGCTAAATCTTGTTTCATTGACAGTCCCTCCTCTTCTACCAGCTTGCTTTTTGAACGCCTGGAATCAATCCTTGATGCGCTAATTCTCTAAACTTAATACGAGACATTCCAAATTTACGCATCACTCCTCTTGGGCGACCATCGATTTCATCACGACGGTTGAGTCGGTTCGGGTTGGAATCTTTAGGAAGTTTTCTTAGCCCTGCAATGTCTCCAGCTTGCTTTAATGCATAGCGTTTTTCAGCGTAACGTTCGATGAGCGCTTGCTGTTTGTGATACTTTGCAATTTTAGATTTCTTTGCCATTTTCTTCTCTTCTTTCTAAATCGAAATAATTACGTTTTACATTGTATCAATTGTTTCTTCTAAAATCAAGTGGTTTACCCTAACAAAAAAAGAGAGCCTTTTTCAAAGCTCTCTTCCCTTATCGTTTATTCTAAAATTAGTCAATTCCAACTTCTTTGCGAACAACGTCAGCGATACGTGTTACGTAGTCGTGAACAAGTTCATCTGTTGGGGCTTCCACCATGACACGAACAAGCGGTTCTGTACCACTTGGACGTACAAGAACGCGTCCGTTTCCTGCCATTTCTGCTTCAACAGCATCGATGACTTCTTTAATCGCTGGAACTTCCATCACGCCATTTTTATCGCTCACACGGATGTTCACTAATTCTTGTGGGTATGTTGGTACTTCACTTGCTAATTCGCTTAATGATTTACCAGTTTGTTTCATTACATTCATTAATTGAATTCCTGAAAGTAAGCCGTCTCCTGTTGTGTTTAAATCAAGGATAACGATATGTCCTGATTGTTCTCCACCGAAGTTGTAGTTGTTTTTACGCATTTCTTCAACAACATAACGGTCACCTACAGCTGTTTGAAGAGCAACCATGCCTTCCGCTTCGACTGCTTTATGGAATCCTAAGTTACTCATCACAGTTGATACGATTGTATCTTTGCTGAGCGTTCCTTGGTTCTTGAAGTGTTTACCAAGGATGAACATGATTTTATCGCCATCAACGATTTCGCCATTTTCATCCACTGCGATACAGCGGTCGCCGTCTCCATCGAAGCTTAATCCAAGGTCTGCGCCTGTTTCTTTCACGAATGCCACTAATGCTTCTGGATGTGTTGATCCAACGCCATCGTTAATGTTCACGCCGTTTGGTTTGTCACCCATTGTGTGGAAGTCTGTGTCTAAGTCAGCGAATAAACGTGTTAACATTGAAGCCGTTGCTCCGTTTGCGCCGTCTAAAGCGACTTTCATGCCTGATAATGAATCCACTGTATTTTGTAGGAATTGGCTGTATTTCAATCTTCCCTCTAAATACTCATCCACTGTTCCTAATGCATCTGTAGAAGGACGTGGTAATGTGTCTTCCTCAGCATCTAATAATGCTTCGATTTGTGCTTCAGTTTCGTCGGTTAATTTGAACCCGTCTGAACCAAAGAATTTAATTCCGTTATCTTGTGCTGGGTTGTGTGACGCTGAAATCATAACCCCAGCTACAGCCCCTTGCATACGTGTTAAGTACGCAACACCTGGAGTTGGAATGACTCCAAGTTGCATGACTTCAATCCCTACAGAAAGTAATCCTGCGATTAAAGCATGCTCTAATAATTGACCTGAAATACGAGTGTCACGACCCACTAATACGCGTGGATGTGCATTTCCTTCTGCTTGTTGCAATAAAACGTAACCGCCGTAGCGACCTAGTTTAAATGCTAATTCAGGTGTTAATTCTGCATTCGCTACTCCGCGAACGCCATCTGTTCCAAAATATTTCCCCATTGTGTTGTTCTCCTTCACCCGTTATTGGGCTTGTGTTGTTTGTTCTTTTGTGGTTTCTGTCGGTTCTTCTGTTGTAACAGTTTGTGTAGTCGACGCTTCTGTCGCCGTTAAACTGTTATTTGTCACCGTAATTGTAACCTCGATAGTTTCAGGTGAAATGCTATGCACCCCTGAAGGCAGCGTCAACGTAATTGTTTTCGTTGTCGACTGCTTAATATTGCTCACGTCCACTACTACAGGTATAGCCGTGATTTGTTCTAAGCTCGATTGAGCTCCTAAAATTGTAACTTGCTTAGTAGTAGAATTCAATAAATATGAATAGCCTGGTGACTTCCCTGTCGTTGTTAAGATTAACGGAACCGTCTTTTGACTCGATGAAATTGACACGCGAACTTGCACGCGTTCTGGATCAATTTTCACCGCTACCGGTTTTCCTGTTGCGTCGAGCGCTT
>CAJZJI010000111.1 GCA_916049935.1 uncultured Streptococcus sp.
TACTTATTTGTATTAATCTGGATGCGTCAATCTGCTGCGCAAGTAGTTAGCGCTGAAGAGTTCGGAAAGGATTTACGTCACGGACAATTAATCGATGTACGTGAAAAAGATGAATTTAAAGCCGCTCATATTTTAGGAGCGCGTAACATTCCTTATTCTCAATTTAAAGAACGTTACATGGAATTACGTAAAGACCAACCAATCTATTTATATGAAGAAGGCGTATCTATCGCTGGTCGTTGTGCTTACCGTCTAAAGAAAAATGGTTATACAAATATTTACATTTTAAAACATGGCTTTGACGCATGGAACGGTAAAGTGAAAAAAAGAGAAAACTAATATGAAAAAGAGCTAGTTCATTCGAACTAGCTCTTTTTTATTTAACTTGTATGATGTTTTCGGTAGTCTCCAGGAGAGAAACCAGTCTTTTCTTTAAAGATTTTCGTGAAGTAAGAATAATTGTCATATCCGACTTCAGAGGCTACTTGTGCAATAGGCGTCTTCGTATCTGATAGCAATTCTTTTGCAGCATTGATGCGTTTATCCGTAATATATTTCACCAGTGTTTCACCTGTTTCTTTCTTAAAGATACGAGCTAGGTGATCTGCGCTGAGATACACCATATCGGCTAAAGTGGTTCGACTTAAGTCTTCTTTGTAGTGATGGTCGATATATTCGATGATGCGTTGAATACTATTTTTTTGATTTTCTGCATCTGTTACGAAGTTTCTCGCATGAGACCAATAGTAATTGAAGTATTCCTCAAAAGACTCAATCGAATGGAATTTTCTTTGGAATAGGAAATCATGCTGAGTATTTTGGAATAGCTTATGTGCTGAAATCCCATTTTGATCTAAGTAAATCCCGATTTGTTGCGTCCAGTCCAAATGAAGCTTTTGCAGAGTAGCTTTTGGAACGAATCCATTTGAAATATACTGAGACAGATTTGTGATTAACTCACTTTCATCGAGTGCATCCGAGAAGAAGAGTGCGCTCATTGTATTAGTAGTTTCTTGTAAAATGGTAGTACCAGAAGTAATAGGAATAATCGTATTCCAATAAGGAACTTGTTGTCCAGTTGCCGCGTAGAGTTCTTTCACGTCTTTCAAAATACTAGTGCATTGGATGCAATTTGTGAACGTGATGATAGAATTTCGGTGCAACTTGTCTTGAATCTCTTGCTTGATTTTTCTAGCGAATGTATCAGTATTGATAGAATGATCCACTCTAAAGAGGCAAACGTAATGATCGACAAGACCTTCCATCTTAAACATGCTTGCTAGTTGATACCTCTCATTAGAAAAGGCTTGTAATACCTTTCTTAATTGAGAGGTCCATGATGGGATTTCCGGAGCGTAATCTGCCTCGCTAATATTTAATGTAATTACACCCGTTAGAAAATATTGATGTTCTTTTAATTTCAAATTCCGCTTTAAAAGTTCAGAGTGCAGTTCTTCCATCCGGTGAATGCGTGGTTTTCTTAAATATTCAAACCAGAAATTATTCTCTGTTTGGAAGGATGATTCAAGAGGCGCTGCTGGATGCTGCTCTGTAATCTTATCCAGTGCTTTTTGAATAATAAACTCTAATTTTTCGAAGTTAATCGGTTTTAAGTAGTATTCAAAACTTTGCAATTCAATCGCTTTTTGTGCGTAGTTGAAATCCGCATAGTTCGTTAAGAAAATCGTTTTGATGTCGTAATTTTCATTTCTCACCCAAGAGAGCAGTTCAAGACCACTTCCTTGAGGCATCTCAATATCGCTAATCATTAGGTGAATAGGATGTTCTTTAATGATTGTTTGAGCCTGAGAGAGGCTGTTAGCTGCGTAGACGTTGTCGATTTTTAATCGATCCCAACGGATTTTTTCACGTAACGCTTCGATGATAAAACGGTCGTCATCAACGAGTAGTATATTCATTAGAATCTCCTTTCGACTCTTTATAAGTAACTAGAACATCAATTCTAGCGCCTCCTGTATTGTTATTTTCAAACGTAATCGAATAATCATTTGGATATAAAAGATTGAGTCGTTCAATCGCGTTTGTAATCCCAATATGGTGTCCGTCTTCTGACATTAATGATTCCATATTTTTAAGTTTGTTTAGAATTTCAGTCGAGAATCCAGGGCCATTGTCTTTAACACAAATTTCAATATAAGGCTTCTCATCAACGATTCGTTTTTGAATAGAAAGGTCGATGGCGATTCCATCTTGGAAAGAGAAACCGTGCTTAATCGTATTTTCAATGAAGGTTTGTAGTAATAAAGAAGGCACTAACGCATGTTGGAGTTCGTTATCAAACTCTAGTGCGAAATGGATATTATCGCCGTATCGAATGCGTTGGATTTCCAAGTAGTCCTTAATATGCTGAATTTCTTTATCCAGTGGTGAAAAGTCTTGATTCACCATGAAGAGATATCTTAAGTAGTCGGATGTTAAAATCGTTAACTCTTCAATTTCCTTATAGTTCTCCGTTTGAAGCATACTGTGAATCATGGAGAGCATGTTCAAATAAAAGTGAGGTCGAATTTGACTCTTTAAGTAGTTGAGTTCGACTTTTTTTAATTCTAATTGAGCGTGATATTCACGGATTTTTAACTCTTGCATATCAAAGAGGACCTGACTCAATTTATCATTGGCCGTATCGATTTCCAAAATCCCTTCAGAAGAAGCGATGTCGTATATCGACGTTGTTTCATCAATGCGTGAAAGACGCTCTGTTAACCGTGTGATTGGCTTCAACATTCTGTTTCGAATGAAAATAATCAACACGAGTGAAGCAATCGCAATGAGAATAGGAACAATGGCGATAAAGACTTCGAAAAGAACGATACTCTTAAATACATCTGTGTAGTCAACCGCCACGTAAATGTCAAAAGGGAGTTGCGTCCGTTCGCTATCGGCTTCAATTAAGTGAGTCGAAGAGGACAAGTTTTTCGGTTCTTTCAGTGAAATATGTCCATTCTTTCCGATATTGAGTTTTCGAAGAGGCGTTAGAATGTCGTCGGCTGAGATTACCGCCATAATCGTTTTTTCTTTATAATGAACGACTTTAATCAAGTATTCCGTATCATTAATGATAATTGCTTGCCATTTACGGTCGTCAGTATTATTTCTGAACGAATTGATATTGTTTTTTAAATATAAGTAATCTTGATAGGGAATATAGAGAGTAGATGCGCTCAGAAAATGATGCGTACCTTCTGTAGCCACCAAAAACGACATATGCGTTTCGTGTTGATATTCGTAATCATTGAAGGTGGTCTGAACCTTCTTGACGGTTTTCTCAAAATCCGTGTAACTTTGTGGTTCATTTAGTTCATCTAATCCCTGATCATGAGTGACCGTTGAATATAAAAAGCGTTCAACGGAACGCATTTCATCATTCAGTCCATTGGCGTAAATCTCAATAGAGCTCGTCAATTGTTGAATATTTTGATTCTTAATAAAATCTCTTGTGGCATTGCTGACAAAGAGACTAATCACTGTAATGAGGATAAGAAGGACTAATAATACTTGAAAGAAAAATTTAAAAGAATGTCTTTTAGATAGAATACTATGTAGTTTCATAACTATTACCTCACTTCTCAAGTATAACACTATCACAAAAGTTGTCAAAAAACGATATGAATTAAGAAGATGTCGGAAAAGTGATATAAATTTAGCAATATTGTCTGAATAGTGAATAGTTCTTATCGAAAAAGTGATATAAAGAAAGCGTTTTATTTTATAAAATAATATCAGGAATTTGAAACAGGAGGGAAATTATGAAAGATTTAACCCAATTACAAAAAAGAAAAATAAAAAGCAACATTCCTTTATATGTGCTTCTATTTCCTTCAATTATTTTACTTATAATGTTTGCATATATCCCAATGTTAGGGCTTGTAATTGCTTTTAAAGATTACTCACCAGCTAACGGAATTTTAAATAGCCCGTGGGCAGGATTTAAATATTTCACCCAATTCTTTAAATCAGTTCAATTCGGAACAACGATGATGAACACATTAAAGATTTCAATTTATAGCATTCTCGTGGGGTTTCCATTACCAATCTTACTAGCGCTCTTATGTAATCAAATAAGAACAGGAAAATTCAAAAAGGTCTTTCAAGTAACCACCTATCTACCGCACTTTATTTCAACAATGGTTATGTGTGGGATGATCATTTTATTCTTATCACCAAATAGTGGGTTACTTGCTAATATCTTTAAATCACTTGGATGGACGATGCCGAACTTATTAG
>CAJZJI010000112.1 GCA_916049935.1 uncultured Streptococcus sp.
CGACAAGTTTTTGTGAAGTACTATGCCAAGGAAACGATTGAGAAGAATCCGTATCAGGTGGTGGAAGGGAATGTGTCGTTTAGTCATCCGAAGCATTTCAATGACCCGTTTGACTGTAATTGCTACTACGCGGATGGTCATTCGATGATGGATTTCTTCCGAGTGTTTTGCTTTACGCACGCTGCAAATAATATTTTAATGTGGTCTTATTACAGCAATAGCCACGCGGGTTATGCGCTTGAGTATTCGTATGCGAGTCTGTTGGACAAAATTCATTCCTTACAGGTAGATGGCCTTTGTGTATACGGCCCGGTGGAATATATTGATAAACGTCCGAACACGAGAAGCAATAGCAATCAATTCTCGTATTCGAATCTGAATTTCTATATTAAGGCGACATTTGCAAAATTCAAAGAGTGGCAACACGAGAGAGAATACCGTTTCGTGTGCATTTTGGATGAAAACACAGAAGTCGCGCAAGAAGTTCTGGGAGATTGGGTAGTCATTCCACAAGTGGATGTCGTGCAAGGCTACGCTGGATGTAACAATGCAAAAATCAAAGTAAAGGCGCAGTACCCCATCAAAAAATTAGAAAAAGATATATTGAATTATCAACTAAAATAAGTAATCGTCATTTGAAAATTATCAAAAAGGAGTATGACAATGGAAAAAGCAAAAAGAATATTAGGGATGCTTCTAGCGTTAATGTGTGTAGTTGTTTTTGCTGCATGTGGAAACCTTGGAGCAGAAGAAGTCGCACAGTATGATTTAACATCCCAGGGAATAAAGGTACTGTCTAATAAAGGGAACGTCTATTATATTGGTAGAGGAGTTCAAATGGAGAATTACGATAAATTTACCGAATCTCTAACGAAATATATTGAAAATGTGAAACAAGTAGTATCTTCAGAAGTTTGGATTGATAATAATAACGATTTGTATATCGGATATCTTGGCGAACCGAAAAAAATCGGTAGCAATATCGTTATGGCATCCGGAACTCAAATGGGACTCTTAGCAGTTGATAAGGATGGGAACTTGTATGCTTATGGGATAAAACCATATAATGGATTCGACAAAGATTTCAAAGAATTAACGAAAATTGAAGATGTTAAAGATGTCGTCAAAGTATCATCGATGGGAGATTCAGCTTGGAGATTCTTTACGTTAACGAAGGACGGAACTGTTTATTTTAAGCAGTATGACGGGGAATTTAGAAAGATAATGGATAATGTGAAAGATATTCAAGGTAGCTATTTTATTGATAAACAGGATGTTGTATATCTTTGGAATACTAAGGGTATCGTTAAGATGGCTCCAAAGCTACAAATCAATTTGCAAAAAGATATAGCAAATACCGTGCTTCTTGAGAATAATACGATCTCGTATTATGCAGGGACCGGAGTAAAGTTTGATAAGGATGATCCGAAGATAGAGCAGCTCTATAATCATTATCCTAAAGATATCAAACAGGTGCTGTTCGTTAATTATCCAGGAGACTCGAAAGAAGACAGGGTTATCAATCTAAAATTAGTATATGTAAATACAAAAAATGAAATTGTTCTGTACGGAGTGCACAATGTTTATGACGCAGAAGGAACAGTGGATGTCAATACAAAAGTGTCAAGGAGTTTAGACGACGTGTCTAAGATTTGGGAATTTATTCGAAATCCGGAAAAGAATTAATAAGCGTTCCTTATGAACTCTGCTATAAAGATATCCGTAAAGATTTTACATCATCATTTATAAAGAAAAAAACAGGCTTAAAACCATCTTTTTTAAGGGGTGATTTTAAGTCTGTTGTTATTTTTGTAGTATTTTGAATGGTTTTAGCTTTTCGAAGATTGGAATCAATAAGATCCAGAAGACGATGTTTCCGATGGCGTGGTACGTATCGAATAGAACGCCGTTTAAGTAGTAAATCCAGAAGTTCAGATCAGGCATGCTGTATACCCAGAAAATTGAGATGATAAAGCCATATAAGTAGCCCATCAGTCCTGAAAAGATTGGAAACACAATCCAAGCTAGGCGCGGGAATTGTTTTCTTTTTCGCCATAGTGGACGAAGAAGCAACGCACACACGCAGACGAGGGCAAAACTTACCATCTGGTAGAGTGTCCACGGCCCCATGCTTACTAAAAGGTTGGAAATTAATATGGAGATGCTACCGATAGCAACGCCGTACAAAAGTCCAAGTTCTAGCGTAATCCAAATGACCACAACGGTAATCGGTTGAACATTTGGAAGTGAGAGAAGTCCAAGTCTTCCAATCACGCAAAAGGCTGATAGTAGGGCGATAAGGGTGATTTTTTTAGTTGAATTGACCATCGGACTATTGAAGTTTATTGAGTTTCCAGTCGATGACGTCGCCTGCTTTTAGGATGACTTCTTTTGCACCGACAGGGCTCATCGTACCGTTCACGTCGAATAACCAGTATTTGTTTTCGGCTGGGACTTGTTCCACACCGTTAATAGAAGAAATAAAGCCGTCTTTTTCAACGATTTTCAGTTGTGCCTTCATCACGTCTAGAAGATTGTCGCCTTCTTTGAATGTAAGAGTGAACGGGCTCCCTTCTATGGCTTGTCCATCTTTTGTAACATTTAGAGTAACACTAGTAGTTTGGGCAGCAGTAGTCGTTTCAACACTTGTCGTCGTTGAGTTCGTATTTGCAGGTGTTTGTCCACATGCGGTTAAGAATATAGCTGCTGTTAAAATTCCAAAAAATTTCTTCATGAGAATCTCCTTTAGGCTGTTTTAATCAGCCCTCATTCTAACAATCTTCATAAAACTTGTAAAGTAATTTTTGACAAAAAAGATAGAAAAGACTTTGCATTTGTGATAAAAATGGTATACTAAAGTGTAATTAATTTTTAGGAGGAATGTTATGGAACACACGAGTGAGTTCAATACAAAACTTGAAAAAGCATGTCACAAAAAGGAGGCGCTTTTTGACGAGAGTAAAATGCGTTATGCACTGCGTTCAATGTTTGCGGGTGCATTTTTAACGATGAGTACAGCCGCAGGAGCTCATGCAGCACAAATTATTGCTGGATTAAACCCTGCGCTAAGTAGATTTACTTTTGCATTTATCTTCACTTGGGGATTAGTTTATGTTGTATTTTTAAATGGAGAGTTAGCTACTTCAAATATGATGTTCTTAACAGCGGGAGTTTATCAAAAGCACATTAAATGGTCTAAAGCAATTGCTATTTTATTCTATTGTACTCTATTTAATTTAGTTGGGGCCATGTTTATAGGAGCGTTATTCGCAAATAGTTCAGCATTTAATGGAATCAATGCAAATGAATTCATAGCAAAAGTAGCTGAATTGAAATTGTCTCGTTCAAACGAACTAATTTTATTAGAAGGTATTTTAGCAAATGTCTTTGTTAACGTAGCAATTCTTTCGTTTATTTTAATCAAGAGTGAAGAAGCTAAATTATGGATTGTTATTTCTGCAATTTTTATGTTCGTTTACCTAGTAAATGAACACGTAGTGGCGAATTTTGCATCGTTCTCTATCGTGAAATTCTCACCAGTTGGAAACTCAATCGATGCCTTGAATTGGCTAAATATTATTCGTCATTGGTCAGTATCATTTGTTGGGAACTGGATTGGTGGAGGAATCTTAATCGGGTTAGCTTATGCATTCTTAAACCGTACAAAAACTTCATATGTTGATTAATCAAAAATGAATATTGTAAAGCAAAAGAACCGCCAGGTGGCGGTTCTTTTTTTGGTGTATTTATCTTTTTAGATTGGATGTCTCACATCCTGGAGTTGAACTCGAAAAGGCAGAAACGACGTCCACTTCGACAAATATCCGCACGACTGCAAGCAGTCCCTTGCGTTATTTGTCTCCAGTGATTCGTTTCTAAGCGCCTTTTCTCGTATCCTGTAGTTGAACTCGGGCGTGAAGTTGAGTTCGCCATCGCAGAAATGGCGTGCGTTTCCTCAAACGTCCGCAGAACGTTTCACGTTCCTTCCGGCGTTCGAGTCCAACGTTCCATTTCTGGGCGCGATGTCTCACATCTCGCAGTGGTTTATTGACATTCTTTTCATCACTCGTGATTCAAGAATGTCTAATAAACTTTGCGGGCGAAAGACAACGAAGCAAAAAGAGCTCACATGATATGTACCCCCTTTACTGGACAAACCAGTAAAGGGGGTATTTATTATGCGT
>CAJZJI010000113.1 GCA_916049935.1 uncultured Streptococcus sp.
TTAATTGCAATCTTCGAACGTGAGAAACTACAAATGAAGGAGGAAGAAAATGAGTAGTACGTATATTTTTCTTGCTCTCGTTACAAGTGGAATCGTGACTTTTGCGATTCGATTATTTCCATTTCTTGTATTACGCAATGAAACGAATTTATCGAACCGCATGCAGTTTATTTCTGCGGTCCTTCCACAAGCTATCATTACAATTCTAGTTGTTTATTGTCTAAAGGATATTTCGTTTGTAAAAGCACCATTTGGAATTCCAGAAATCATTGCAGTTGCAATCGTAGTGTTGTTGCAATGGTGGAAGGAGAATACACTGCTCAGCATCTTTGTTCCAACGGTCATTTATATGGTCTTATTACAAGTGATGTGAAATTAACATATATGTTAATTTAAGCTATCTAGTGCATGGTTGTATCTAGGTATTTTCTAGCCTTGTTTTATGGTAAAATAGAGCTACATTGATTTAGAAAGAGGCACTCTTATGAAATTATTATTCGTTGGCGATGTTGTCGGTTCTCTTGGAAGAGAGATGGTCACACAATACGTCCCAAAATTAAAGAAAAAATATAAACCACAAATCACCGTCATTAATGGGGAAAATGCTGCCCACGGAAAAGGAATTACGGAGAAGATTTATAAGGAGTTATTGCAGGCAGGTGCAGACGTTGTAACGCTTGGGAATCATGCCTTTGATAACAAAGCGATTTTTGATTTCATTGAAGATGCCACAAAAATGGTACGACCGCTGAACTATCCAGCAGGAGTTCCAGGAAAAGGAATCGTTTATGTGAAATGTAACGATAAAGAAGTGGCAGTCATCAACTTGCAAGGCCGTGTATTTATGAATACGCTGGACGATCCTTTTGCCAAAATCACTGAGGCGGTTGAAGAAGCTAGAAAGAGAACACCGATTATCTTTATCGACTTCCATGCTGAAGTAACGAGTGAAAAGCAAGCATTGTCTTGGTACTTAGACGGGAAAGTATCAGCCGTTGTTGGAACGCATACGCATGTCCCAACAAATGACGCCCGCATTCTTCCACAAGGGACAGCCTTCCTTTGCGATGTGGGAATGACAGGTCCGTATAACGGAATTCTCGGAATGGAACGCGATATTATTATTACGAAATTCCTCAATCAATTACCGGCACGATTTGAAGTGGCTGAAGACGATGAAGGTCAGCTAAGTGCTTGTTTAATTGATATTGATGATAAAACAGGGAAAGCGAAATCGATTCAACCGATTCGTATTACGCCAGATGCACCATTTTTTGAATAAAAAGATTAGAAAGAGAGTCAGAAATGCCACAAAAAACGAAACACACACCGATGATGCAGCAGTATTTTTCGATTAAAGAAAAATATCCTGATTGCTTATTGTTCTATCGACTAGGTGATTTTTATGAATTGTTTTATGATGATGCGATTGAAGCAGCACGACTTCTCGAAATTACACTAACAAGTCGAAATAAAAATGCAGAGGACCCAATTCCAATGTGTGGGGTTCCTCATCATGCCGCAAAAGAATATATTAAAACGCTGATTGAACTTGGAAAGAAAGTAGCCATTTGTGAGCAGTTGGAAGATCCAAAGCTGACAAAGGGAATGGTGAAGCGAGACGTTGTTCAAGTCTTGACGCCAGGGACGTATACAGAATACCAAGCGCAAAATCAAAACCATTATTTAGTGTCAATTTTACCTCTTGTTGGAAAACGATTCGCACTGTCGTATGTGGATGTGTCTACAGGGGAATTGAAAGTGACACAACTCGAGAACTTGGAAGAAGTGCGTAGCGAATGCTCAAGCTTGATGTGTCGTGAAGTCGTTCTTGTCGATAGTGATGTAACAGAAGAACTTCGCCATCTCTTTACAAGCATGCAAATCTTAATTTCAACCATTGAAAAAGACCAAATTGACAGCGAAGACTGCACAGACTTAGTCTCAGAACTAGAAGATGAAGCTTCTATTCGATGCGTTCAAAATCTATTAAGTTACTTGAAACTGACACAAAAGAGAAGTTTCTCGCACTTGCAAAATGCACAAGCGTATCAAAGTGAGTTCTATCTCTCAATGAATTATGAGACAAAACGTAACTTAGAGTTAACAACAACCATTCGTGCCAATCAAAAACATGGATCACTGTTCTGGTTCTTAGACGAGACGCAAACAGCCATGGGGGGACGTCTCCTTAAACAATGGCTTGAAAAACCACTTGTATTAGAAGGGGCGATTCAAAAACGCCATGCGTTAGTGGAAACATTGAACCAACATTACTTTGAACGTACAGACTTTATCGAAACATTGAAACGAGTGTACGACTTAGAACGTATTGTTGGGAAAGTGTCCTTTGGAACAGCGAATGCGCGTGACCTCTTGCAACTGAAACAAACACTTGGACAAGTGCCAATCTTTAAATCGATTGTCGATAGCTTGGACTCAGAGGAATGGAGTGCTCTTGGAGAAAACTTATTCGACATTCCTGAGTTATATGATTTAATCGACCGTGCCATCGACGAGGATGCGCCGCTAACGATTTCTGATGGAAATATTATTCGTTCAGGATATAACGCGACACTCGATACGTATCGCGATACGATGAAACACGGAAAAGAATGGATTGCCGCGCTCCAACAACAAGAACGTGAGCAAACAGGCATCAGTTCATTGAAGATTAGTTTCAACAAGGTGTTTGGATACTATATCGAAGTGACCAAATCGAATCTATCGAAACTCGATAGCAGTCGTTATGAGCGTAAACAAACGCTGGCGAATGCGGAACGTTTTATTACGCCTGAATTAAAAGAAAAAGAAACGCTGATTTTAGAAGCGGAAGAAAAATCAAGTGCACTCGAATATCAATTATTCGTAGAAGTGCGTGAACAGGTGAAACACTATACGGCTCAGCTGCAACAATTAGCCAAGATGGTCGCAACAATTGACGTCTTACAAGCCTTCAGTGTAGTGAGCGAACGTTATCACTTAGTGAAGCCTACGATTTCGATGAAGAACCGTAGACTCTGGATTGAGGATGGTCGCCATCCTGTTGTTGAAAAGGTTATGGGACAATCAACCTATGTTCCAAATAGCATTTCAATGAGTCCAGACGAACATATTCTTCTCATTACTGGGCCAAATATGTCTGGTAAATCAACTTACATGAGACAATTAGCGCTCTGTGTGATTTTGGCACAAATCGGATGTTTTGTACCTGCTAAGAGTGCAACGATTCCTGTCTTCACGAAAATCTTTACGCGTATTGGGGCAGCCGATGATTTAATCTCGGGTCAAAGTACATTCATGGTAGAGATGATGGAGACAAACCACGCACTACGAAACGCAGACGAAACAAGCTTGCTGTTGTTTGACGAAATCGGACGAGGAACTGCTACGTATGATGGAATGGCACTTGCTGAAGCCATCATCACGTATATTCACGAGCATTTAACAGCAAAAGTATTATTCTCAACGCACTACCACGAGTTAACAAGACTTAGTGAAAAATATTCAGATTTACGCAATGTGCATGTGGGAGCCGTTGAAGAAAACGGTGAAGTGGTCTTCTTGCATAAAGTATTAGAAGGTCCTGCCGATAAGAGTTACGGAATTCATGTGGCGAAGCTTGCGGGACTCCCAACAGAGCTGTTGAAAAATGCCAGCACGATTTTAAATCATCTAGAAGCTAAAGGGACCGCAAGTGAAAATAGCACCTTTGTAGAACAAGTATCGCTCTTTGAAGAAGAAAGAGAAAGCGTACCTGAATGGGTTCACGAGCTTAAAGGCTTAAACTTAATGAGTATGACGCCAATGGATGCAATGAACATCCTGTATAAATGGCAACAAATGGAAAAGGGTGAGTAGTGTATGGGAACAATTAAAGAATTAAGTACATTACTGACGAACCAAATCGCAGCAGGGGAAGTCATCGAACGTCCTTCGTCTGTAGTGAAGGAATTACTCGAAAACGCGATTGACGCTGGAAGTACTCGTATCGAGATTGAAATCGAAGAGAGTGGCCTTCGCAAGATTCGCATCCAAGATAACGGAATAGGGATGACGAAAGAAGACGCTCGTATGTCGATTAAACGTCATACAACGAGTAAACTCTATTCGCCAGAACAACTCTTTAGAATTCGTACACTTGGGTTCCGTGGTGAAGCCTT
>CAJZJI010000114.1 GCA_916049935.1 uncultured Streptococcus sp.
ACTTCATTACATGTTGAAGGAGCTTCAACGAAGTATAATGAACATTCATTGTTTAAAATCGATTGATGTTTACCTGTTGACATGAAGTGGTATGCATGCCCTAATTCGTGCGCTAACACGAAGACTTCGTTCATTTTACCTGTCCATGATAATAGGATAAATCCCGCAACATTAGGAACTGTTGCACAGAATCCACCAGTGCTCTTACCAATGTTTTGTGGGAAGTCTGTCCAGCGTTTGTCATAACTTTCATCAATCATCGCTTTATAGTCTTCGCCAAGAATGCCTAGAGCTTTCTTCAAGTACTCACGAGATTCTTCAATCGTCATATCCACTTCGAATTCTGGGTCCAAGTTGATTTTTGCATCCATGAATTGCATATCAGAGATGCCATGTTCTTTCGCTAATAATTTAATGTAGCGTTGCATATGAGGCGCTAAGTCTGTCATTAGCATACGAATTTGACGGTCGTATAATTCACGGTCTCCATCTTGTTCATCTAATAAGTAGTCAATCACGCTATCATAACCACGCATTGTTGCCATCATTTTTTCTTTCTTCAATTGAGAAATGTATTCATTGGCAACTGTATTTTTATATGCGTTTAATGTTTTATAGAAGCTCTTAGCCGCAGCACGACGCACTTCTTTATCAGGATCCATTTCGTGTAAGTTTTCGTATAAAACGAAGCTGTTTTCAAGAGTCTTGCCATTTGCTTCAAATGACTCGAATTGCATATCTTCGTGTTTTGTTACTTCATATAATTGATAGAAACTTGGTAAGCTGCTTAAGTTTGATAACACTTGTTCTGCATCTTTTGAGAGCGTATGTTTCTTTTGACGAATCACTTTTTCTACAAAGTATGCTAAGTCTGGTCTCTTCTCTGCTATGAATTGATTTAAGAAGGCTTCGTCTAATGAAATCAATTCTGTCATCACAAAGCTCATGTTTTCAGCATATGATACGCTGACTGCTTCAAACGCTGTCGCATTTTCCACCACTTTTGGATTCAAGCGGTCAACCGTCATTGGTAATTCTGCATAATGAGAAGCGCGGTATACTGCTAATTCAATCGCTTCATACTTGCGAATCGCTTCATCTAATACTTCTAAATCGCCTAATTGGTTTTCGTATTTTTCTTTGAAAGCTTTCATTTCTTTCTTTAATTTCTCCAACTCTGCATAAAATGCTTCGTCGCTTGGATAAAGTAAAGTCATATCCCATGTAATAGAAGGATCTACTTCACTTCTTGGTACTAATTTAATTTCAGCCATAATCGTCACTCCTTTTCGATAGTATCCATTATACACAATCTCTAGTTCGTTTGCTATACTAGGAATATTGAAAAACGAAAGAAGGTGCCCTGGTGAAAGTCATTTATAAACAGTCGAATTCTCCTCTTGTGATTTCTATTCCTCATAGTGGAACGGATATCCCACAAGACATTGCTCCGCTTTGTAATCTAGCAGCCAAGCGCGAGCATACGGACTGGGCACTAGAGGAACTTGTGGCCCCACTTTCCGAGACGACTCTAGTAGCTACCGTTTCTCGCTATATTGTGGACGTGAATCGTTTTAAACCACGCGCAGGAAAAACAACACAGCCCATTATTCCAAGAATAGATGAAAAGGGAAATCTGCTATTTAATAACTATCCTTCGAAGCAAAAACAAGCCGATTGGTTGGAGCAGTATTACACGCCCTACTACCTTCATTTAGAAAATCTATTGAACGAAAAGTTAGAACAGCATGAAAGAGTGTTGTTGGTCGATTTACATAGTTATGATGACAAGCTTTTTAACACAAGCGACATTATTTTAGGAACGCGCAAGAAACAAACTTTAAATCAAGACACCTTGAAACAACTCCAACTTCTCTTTCATGAAGAAGGATTAACCACTCAAGTAGATACTCCATTTTCTGGCGGCAATATTATTGCGACCCTTGGAAAACAAGAAAGAATTGAAGCCGTTCAAATCGAAGTACCATATTCGCTTTATTTAGAAGGTCACTCGCTTCATCCAGAACGAGCGAGCATTCTACAAACTCAATTTCAAAATATTTTCCAAAAAGTACAGATGTATCATTTTTGATACGTATCAAAAATGATACATTTCATTCTTTACAAAAAATCACCTTGAACGATTTATCCGTCCAAGGTGATTTTCTTTTTTAGTTATTTGATTCTTCTTGCAATTTTTTGATTTGCTCTTCCAATTGTTGGATGCGTGTTTCTTGCGCATCGATTTGTTCTTGCATTTGTGTAATCTGATCTTTGTAATTTTCTAGTGGTGTCTTCGTCGATTTCGAGAAACTACGATAAACGAATACGGACACAAATAGAATGATACCAGTAAGGATGATAAACACCCACGCTTGATTTCTTCTTAAATATCGATTAAAACTTCTTTGTAATTCATTTCCTTGTTCGCTCATCTGTATCACCTCTTATTTTCACAGTATACCATTTATTGCAAAATAACTCTAGGGAGCTGTCACAAGATGCGTCATCTCTTCTGTCATCTTGCCGACTATTCCTTCATCACAGACCACAATTAGAATGTCGCCACTACGGATAACCGTATCCCCACGAGCAATAATCTCTTTGGCGCCACGTCGAATGGTCGCAATGATCATTTCTTGCGGCCACTGAATATCTCGAATCGCTTTTTCAACTAGTGGACTATCCACCATCACAGGCACTTCGAAGGTTGTTCGCTCTCCTTTTGTATCCGTTGAATGTTCTTTATCTAAACGTTCTGCTAACACTTCATAGATTGGATCCATCTTCAAGAAGTCAGCCACGATATATGCCACTAATGTACAAATTCCAAGCGGCATTAATTGGTTCAATCCACCTACCATCTCTGTTACAAGTAGTAAGGCCGTTAACGGTGCTTTCCCAATCGCTGCAAAGTACCCTGCCATCGCAAAGAATACAAAGCTGACACGTACGCTTGGATCCACACCTAAGAAATCAATTAAGAATTCTGCATAGGCTAATCCAAGAAGCGCTCCAAGAGAAAGGATTGGTAAGAAGATTCCACCAGGAAGTCCTGTTCCGTATGAAATCATCGAATAGACAAATCGAATCACAAATAAGCCGACTAAAAATTGAACGGTGTGATTTTCTTTAACGAGTGCTAATACTATCTCCCCACCGCCCCCTAAAACATGTGGATTCCATATTCCAAGAGGAATAATCAACATGAAGGCAATCAGGCAGTAATTATACGGTGCCACTTTCGGGAATAGTTTCTTATAAATTTTTGGTAATGCTAGTGTTAAACGATGATAAGCTAATCCGAAAATTGCAAGAACAATTCCAAGTAGGACAACATATCCATAATATTCCATCGGGAAACGTTGGTCATTCCCAAGGTTTAGCGAAGGATGCGTCCCAAAGACATTTAATGAAATAAAGTTGGCCACAATCGCTGCTGTTAGAGTTGTCACGGCTACAAGTGGGCTGAAGGTATGGTGTACTTCTTCCAATACAAACATCAATCCTGCAATCGGCGCGTTAAACGCTGCAGCAAGCCCCGCTCCGGCACCACTAGAAATAAAGACATTCTTTTGTACACGGTTCACCTTAAGAGTTTCCGCAACCCCTTGTCCTACAGAAGATCCCAACTGGATGGATGGCCCTTCTCGTCCAAGCAAGAGTCCTGAACCAATGGAAATCGCTCCACCTACGAATTTCTTCCAGCAAACAGACCACCAATTCATATCCATCTTTCCTTGAAGTTGTAATTCTACTTGTGGAATCCCACTTCCTTTAATATCCGGATCACTCTTAACGATTTGTCCTAAAATCCCCCCCATTACAAGGCTAAATAGAATCCAGGCCGGAATCCATTGCGGTTGTTCTCTTAAAAACGAATAGACATTTACTACTTGCTCTAAAATAAAACCAATCATATATCGAAATAAACTAACCGCGCTTCCTGCCAGAACACCAATCAAGGCACCAATGGCAATATACCCTGATTTTCGATATCTTCTCGGGTTCAATTGACTCAAAAACTCCACTGACACTCATCCTTTACGTTTTATTCTCTTCCATTATAACAAAGTCTGCCCATAAAAAAAGAAAGAAATGAAATTTCTTTCACTTCTTCCGTTATTTTATTCACCTT
>CAJZJI010000115.1 GCA_916049935.1 uncultured Streptococcus sp.
CACTGGACCGGAACGACGGAAGGAACGTGAAACGTTCTGCGTACGTTTCGGGAAGTGGACGCGATTTCTGCGATGGCGAGCTCGACTACTAGGATGCGAGAAAAAGCAAAATGTAACGTATATGTTACATTTAGAAAAAAACAATACCTTAAGAGGCGTGCCTAGCATGCCTCTTTATTCAATGAAAGAAGGCAAAAACGATGAGCGAAATTAAACAAAAAGCACAAGCGTTAAACGAATATCTTGTCGCAACAAGAAGACATTTTCATGAAAATCCAGAATCAAGCTTAAAAGAGTACGATACTGCTGCCTACATTCAAAAAGAATTAACTGCATTTGGAATCCCGTTTGAAAAAGTGGCCGAAACAGGGACGTTAGCTATTATTAAAGGTGGTAAAGGAGAAGGAAAGACCGTTTTACTTCGTGCTGATATTGATGCGTTAGAACTTCCTGACTGCACTGGTAAACCTTATGCGTCTAAACGTCCTGGGTTAAACCATGCCTGCGGACATGATGCGCATACGACAATGGGGTTAGGAACGGCAAGAGTCCTGAACGAATTGAAAGACAGCTTTGCAGGGACCGTCTTAATCGCATTTCAACCAGCAGAAGAAATCGGTGCGGGAGCGAAGCAATTTGTCGCTTCTGGAAAAATTGACAACATCGATGAATCATTTGCGATTCATGTCAATTCAGGATTACCTGTCGGATCGTTTGCGGTTAAAGGTGGACCGGTGAATGCTTCATGTGATATTTTCAAAATCAAAATCACAGGAAAGAGCGCTCACGTAGGTCGTCCTCATTTAGGACATGACGCGCTAGTAACAGCCAGTGAAGTTGTTGTTGCATTGCAAACCATCGTCGCTCGCGAAGTGAATCCAATCGAACGTGCTGTTGTCGGCATCGGTAAATTAAATGCGGGAACTCGCTACAATATCGTAGCAAACGACGCTGAAATCGAAGGGACGATTCGTGCATTTAGCCACGAAACACGTGCTCATTTGAAAGAAGCGGTAACGCGTATCGCTAAAGGAATTGCTGAACTCAATCGTTGCGAATTTGAAATCGATTGGTATGATGCAGCAGCTCCAGTGATTAACACTCCAGAGCTAGCAGAAGAATTCCAAAAAGTGGTTGCACAAGTAGAGGGGATTGATAACCTCATTACAAACTATGAATTGTCAATGGGTGCCGATGACTTTGCGGATTACGTAGTGAATAAACCTGGTGTTTATGGCTTATTAGGTAGCCAATCTGGCGAAGAAACAGCTTATGGGCATCATCATGAAAAATTCGATATCGATGAGCGTGTATTAGCACTTGGTGTTGAAATTGAAGTGAAGTATTTCTTAAGCAGACTTGCGTAAAAAATGAGCGGAAAAGGTCGAAAAGTTTTTTCGGCCTCTTTTTCATTTTAAAACGTTAAAAAACTATAATATTTCTTGAAATGTCATAGGCAAGAAAGAAGCCGTATGCTATAATTCTTTTGTATCTGAAAATAGAACAGTTGTTTTTCAGAAAGAGATTTTGAAAAGGTGCTCGGGAGCGGATTATGAAACCATTATTAGAACAATTAGAATTAAATACGAAACAAGATAAAGTTGTTTACCGACACGATTTAATGCCGGAAGAAGAGTTGACAGCAAGTCTTGTCTGGGAGTATTCAGATAAGCTAGCAGCGTACTTACATGAAACATACAAAGGGAATAAATCTCCAATCGTGGTTTATGGTCATAAACATCCATTTATGTTGGTGTACTTCTTGGCTTGTGTAAAATCAGGTCATGCCTATTGCCCGGTTGATGTGAATACACCAATTGACCGCGTTGAAGATATTATCGCAACGGTTAAGAGCCCAGTTGTTCTCGTGAGTGAAGAGATAACGCTGGATGTACCAACGCTGACAGTTTCTGAAGCTAAAGAAGTGATTGCTTCAACGACGGACCGTATTTCAAAAGAGCATTATGTTCAAGGGGAAGATATTTTCTATATTATCTTTACTTCTGGAAGTACAGGGAAGCCAAAAGGAGTTTCGATTACTTACAATAACTTGAACCATTTCTTAGATTGGTATACAGGCTATTACAAAGAGAAAGGACCTCAAGTTTTTCTTGGACATCCGCCATTCTCGTTTGATTTATCAGTGATGTCACTTTGGCCAGCGCTTTATATGCATGCGCCACTTGTTCAAATTGATAAAGAACACTTGCAAGATTTCAAAGTGTTGTTTAAAACATTAGAGGAGTCTAAAGCAACGGTATGGATTTCAACGCCATCATTTGCTGAAATGTGCTTAGTGGATCCAAGTTTTAATCAAGAACTGCTTCCTGAATTAGAGCAGTTCGTGTTCTGCGGGGAGAAGTTATTTAGCTCGACCGTTGAAAAATTAATGGAACGATTTCCACGTGCGGAAGTGGTGAACACATATGGACCAACGGAATCAACCGTTATGGTAACGTGGATGCCACTAACACGAGAATTGTTAGAGAAATATCCAGATAATCTTCCAGTAGGTGTGATTAAGCCTGGGACAACCGTTTTAATTGATGGACCAGAAAGCGGAGAAATTATCATTTATGGGAATACAGTAGCAAAAGGCTATTATGAAAATCCTGAAATGAATGCGAAACATTTCTTTGAAGTAGATGGTGAGCGTGCATACCGTACAGGGGACGTGGGACACTTTGAAGGAGATTTATTGTTCTGCGAAGGACGAATCGATTTCCAAATCAAATTACATGGTCACCGTATCGAGTTGGAGGATATTGACAATAACTTATTGAAGAATCCGAAAATTCGTCAGGCCGCAACGGTTCCTTCGATGGCAGATGGGAAAGTAAAATCCATTACTTCGTTTGTCGTGTATAATGAACCAATTGAAAAACGTTTTGAAACAGTTAAACTCGTGAAAAAAGAATTGGCGCAACATGTGCCGGAATATATGATTCCAAAGAAAGTCGTCTTCTTAGACGAGATGCCGTTGAACAATAACGGTAAAATTGATAAAAAACAATTAAAGGAGCTTGTGTAGTCGATGCATTATTTTGAAGGTCTCTCTTTCTTTATGACGCTAGGATTCGTCTTAATCGTGGCGTTCATACTAAATGTCTTTCAAAAATCTACGTATTATCTATCATTACTATTCTCATTAGTGATGGTCTATTTCGTGTTCAATAAAACACCGGACCAACTGATTGCACTATTGGGATTTGTATTGGTGGGGTACATTTTGATGCAGTTGACCTCTAAGCTTAAAGAGTGGAAGAAGACGATGCCAATCATGGTGTTGTTAGCAGGATTGCCGTTAATTGTGGTGAAACTATTGCCAGTATTTAAGGTGAATGGATTTGGATTTTTAGGGATTTCATATATGACCTTCAAATTAGTCCAAATCATAGTTGAGATGTATGACGGGTTGATTGAAAAGCCGATGTCTGTTCTCGATTACACACATTTCTTGTTATTCTTTCCAGCGCTTAGTTCCGGACCGATTGACCGTAGTCGCAGATTTATGGACGATTGGCAGAAACAAAGAAGCCGAGCGGAGTATTTAGAACTCGCAGGTACAGGTATTTTTAGGTTAGTGTTAGGTTTATTCTATAAGTTGGTATTATCCGGAATGGTATTTCAACAGATGAATGGGCCGATGGGGAAAGATGTGACCTATCTCATCGGGTATATGTATCTTTACACCGCATACTTGTTCTTTGACTTTGCTGGATACAGTTTAATGGCAGTAGGGGCAAGTAACATTCTTGGTGTTGAAACACCGATGAACTTCAATTTCCCATTTATCAGTATCGACATTAAAGACTTCTGGAACAGATGGCATATTACGCTGTCGACATGGCTACGTGACTTTGTGTTCTCGCGAATTGTCATGCGTTTCATGCGTAAGAAAGTGTTCAAGAAGAGACTGACGACGGCGATGGTTGCCTATATGATCAACATGACCTTCATGGGATTTTGGCATGGGGTGACACTGGACTACATCATCTACGGTGTGTATCACGGAGTGCTGATGGCGTCGTTTGAATGGTATCAGAAGAAATCGAAGTTTTATAAGAAAAACAAGAATAAGACTTGGTATAAAATTACAAGTTGGATCATCACAATGCATTTAGTGATGTTT
>CAJZJI010000116.1 GCA_916049935.1 uncultured Streptococcus sp.
CAAATCCAACTTGGAGGTGTTTTTATTTAATTCTCATTTACGGGGGTCAGTGCCCAACAAGTGGGCTCTGCTTTTAGGTTACATTACTGAACTTCTTTGAATCCCATTTGAATGAGGTTTTCTTTTACTTTTGCTAAGTCTGTAGGGTCGTCAAAAGAAACCACTGGTGGGTAAGCTGATTTCAATTTCTCACGATCGACAATTGTGTAGTCTGTTTCATAAGTTTGGATGTACTTATCGCCTTCTTTTTTAGAATCAAACTTAAATCCTTTAAGCTCTGTAATTTTATTTTTTAAGTCTCCATAGGTTTGTTCTAAAACAGATTTTTGAATTTCATAACCTTGTTTAACGGCTTCTCTTGAAGCTTCCGGAACATTATCGGCACTAAAATCTGTGACAACTTCTGTGATTGTTCTTTCGATAATATTGCCTTTTGAGTATAGCGTTAATTTTGTTGTCACGTTTGTATTCACTAGCTCGTATACAGTTTTAACTTCGTTCGCATCTGATTGTGCTGCTTTTGTTGTTTGAGTTGGAGCAGTTGTAGTTGCTTGCGCTTGTGTTGTCGCTTGCGTTGTTTGAGCTTGAGTAGTAGCTACAGTTGTTGTTTCTTCTTTTTTACCTTGTCCACAAGCGGCAAGTAAGAAACCTGCAGAGGCTAAAAGCGTTAGTTGTTTGATTTTTGTATTCATAGTGCTACATCCTTTAAGTCTTTAAAAATTTTATTGAACTTGTTCAAAAATGGCTTGACTTTCGAAATCGGATTTCATTTCACTGAAACTAGTAAAAAGTTGGCTTTTAGGATCAATCTCTTTTAGTTTTGCGAAATCAATCTTTGTATAATCAAATTCTTCAATCGTTGTAACAGTGTATCCATTAACTTCATATGAAATAGAAACGCCGTCTACAGAACTATATTTTTCTTTAAGCTCCTTAACATTCTCTTCAGTAAAAAGTTTTTCTTGTTTTAGGAGTGTGTCCTTAGCGTTGCCAAACTTTTCGAAGTTTCTGTGTGTTTTTAAGACTACTTTTGTGATAGTATCGCCTTTATGATAAACGATGTATTCCGTAACCTCTGGACCCAATGTAGCTCTAAAAACTGCGACCTCTTGACCTTCTGGAGCTTGTACAGTTTGTGTAGCATTCTCCTTGGCAGCAGTTGTTTGTTTTTCTTTATAGCCTTGTTGAACGAGGGAGTCTTTATAGTCAGAGTAGCTAATAGTATTATCATCACGAAGATTCAAATTTGATATAGATTCTTTTAATTTTTGCATATCCAATTTTGTGTAATCGAATGAATAAGCAAACGTGAAAACATCATCTTTGTAATCTGTTTTTATTTCAACTCCTTTACCAATAAAATCTTTCATTTTTTCTTGGGTTTTTTGAGCAGTTTTTTTAAGCAATTCAAGAGGGTTTTTCTCTTCCATTTTTGAAACAATAAATTTGGTTACTACTTCTTGTTTCAATAAGACATCATCTTTATAATACAATGTCACAGTGTCTTTACCACTGACACTAATAGTTTCAAAAACTGTTTTTTGAGCATCTTCTAAGCTATAAACAGTTGTTGGAGCAGCTGTCGTTTCTTGAGTTGTTGTCGCAGCCGTTGTTTCTTCTTTTTTACCTTGTCCACAAGCGGCTAGTAAGAAACCTGCAGTTGCTAAAAGCGTTAGTTGTTTTACTTTTGTATTCATTTTATAGAATTCCTTTCTATAAGTTTATGATTAGTTAACTCTTGTAAATCCGGCATCGAGTAGATATTGTATGATTTGCTCGTAATTCGTTGCCTTTTCCTTAGATGTAAAATCTGGATCAATTTCTTTCAGCTTGTCAAAGTCTACATTTGAATAGTCTACTTCATATGATTGGATGTATTTAGTTCCTTCCATACGAAAATCAATTTTTAGGCCAGTGACTTCTTGAATTTGATCTTTGAGTTGATTATAGCTTTGTTCCATATTTTGCTTTTGTGTTTGCAAAGCATGTTTGAAAGCTTCTCTAGAAGTTTCTGGTAAGCCTGATATGTCAAAATCGATAATGGAATCGGTAGTCATTTTTTGAATCACGCCATCTTTAAAGGTAATCGTGACTTTCGTGATGTTGTTTCCATTAATTTTTTCAAAAGCGACTTGGCCATCTTTAGCATCCGATTTGGCGACTGTTGTTTGAGCCTGAGCAGTCGTTGTTACTTGTGTAGTCGTTGTCGCTTGCGTGGTTGCCTGAGTTGTGGGGGCTTGCGTCGTAGCGACCGTTATTTCTTCTTTTTTGTCTTGTCCACAAGCGGCTAGGAGTAGTGCACTTGTAAAGAGGAGTGCGGATACTTTTGTCAGTTTGTTCATAATAAACTCCTTATTTTGAAATCATATTATTATTTTTCTACATAACCAGCCTTGAGAAGTTTATCTCTAAACTCAGAGTAACTAACCGTATTGTCATCAGTTAGTCGTAAATTTGGCTCAATTTCTTTGAGTTTTTTCATATCGGTTTTAGTGTAATCGAATGAATAAGTAACAGTGAAAATATCATCATTGTGTGCTGATTTATACTCAAAACCTTTACCGATAAGATCTTTGTATTTTTGTTCGTCTTCCGCAGAAGAATTTTTAAGTAATTCAAGAGGATTATCTGCATCAATTTTTGACAGTGTATAATTCTCTACAGATTCTTGTTTTAATAAGACATCATCTTTATAATAAAATGTCATTGTTATTGTACCAACTCGATCACTAATTTCAAAAACTGCTTTTTGAGCATCTTCTAAACTATAAACAGTTGTTGGAGTAGCTGTCGTTGGAGTAACTGTCGTTGCTTGTGTTGTAGCAATCGTTGTTTCTTCTTTTTTCTCTTGTCCACACGCACCTAAGAGGAATGCACTGGTAAAGAGGAGTGCAAATACTTTCACTGTGTTCTTCATGCATAGTCTCCTTCATTTTTGAAAAAAGGGGAGAAGAGGACCCTCTTCTCCCTATTTAATCTAGAATATTACTATTGTTTTTCTTTATAGCCACCCTTAAGGAGTGCCTCTTTAAATTCAGAGTAGCCAAGAGTATTATCATCACGTAGATTTAAAGTCGGATATACTTCTTTTAATTTATTCATATCAAGTTTAGTGTAATCGAAAGAATAAGTAATCGTGAAAACATCATCTTTGTAATCTGTTTTAATCTCAAATCCTTTACCGATAAAGTCTTTCAGTTTTTCTTCTGTTTTCGCACTAGATTTCTTAAGTGTTTCTAAAGGATTCTCGCCTTCCATTTTTGAAACAATATAAGTAGTTACACTTTCCTGTTTTAATAAAACGTCATCTTTATAATATAACGTCATCACAGCTTTTACAGCATCATCACTAGCTTCAAGAACTGTTTTTTTAGCATCTGCTGGCATGTCAGTTTTTGCTTGAGCAACAGTTGTAGGCGCAGCTGTCGTTGGAGTAGCAGTTGTAGGCGCAGCTGTTGTTGTTTCTACTTTTGCTTGAGTAGTAGCAGTTGAGTCTTGTTTTTGTCCGCAACCTGCTAATACTAGACCAGCTGTAAATAGAAGTGCGAATGCTTTTGTTGTTTTGTTCATGATTTTTACCTCACTTTTTGTTATGTATCGTAAAACCGGCAAGAGAGATCTCTTTACCGGTCTTCTTTATTTAATTATTTCTTTTCTTTATATCCAGCTTTTTCAATCAATTCTCTAGAAGCTTTGAAACTTACTGCATTACCATCTCCTGAGAAAGAGTCTGGGAAAGCTTTTTGCAGATCTTTCACTTTAGCTACTGAATAGTCAATCGTTACAAGTTGAGTAATCACTCCGTCTTTTGATTCTAGAGTAGCAGTAATCCCTTTGATTTTAGTGTATTCCTCATTCTCTTCTTTAAGTTGTTCCATTGCTTCGTCTTCAGAGATTGGTAACTCAGAAATAACGTATTTCGTTTCAGCAGACTGCTTCGTTACAACGTCTCCTTTATAGTAATAAGTTATTGTTGAAGTATGCGGACCATTCTTTAGTTCGAATGCTGTAGATTCTTCTTTCGCACATCCTAATAGTACGAATAATGCTGTAAATAACACAGCGAATAATTTCATTGCTTTTTTCATGAAATACATCCTTTCAAG
>CAJZJI010000117.1 GCA_916049935.1 uncultured Streptococcus sp.
AAAGGAGGGTAATCATGGAACAATCAACGCTTGATTATTACGAACCAATATTCTTCGAAGTCGTAAAAGAAACCCAGAGAAATTCGTTGGATTAATAAAACCGTTTATTGACTCAAGAAATAATCAAAGGTGGATAACGACTGAAGAGTTATGTGAAGCGATTGGAACAAGTTCCAGTTCGTGGCACAAAAGCGAGATTAGAAACCATCCTGTGGTGGTTGCAGCAAGAAGAACAGATACACGCCCATACAAATATCAAGCGAGCATGATTGATGAAATACAGAAAGTATGGGACGGAAGGAGAAGACGATGAGAACAGAACGAAGAAGAAAAACGAGGGTACAATTCATCCCATTCATGAGATGGATGCTAGGATGGTACATTTTAGCATTTGGAATCATTATCGCAATGATGAGCATTGTGCTCTTGGTAGGAAAGGCGGTAGAAAATCACCAAACAAAAGTTGATTTGATTAGAAGTGGGCAATATGTAGAGCCTGACTTTCAGGAAACGTGGAACAAAAAAAGCCAGCGCGGCAACGCTGACTAAATAAAAATATCCTAAGGAGATTATAGCACAATGTATGGAAGTTTTGAAGAATTACACGATAGGTATCTTGAACCACCTGAAGACAAAGTGTGGGGGTATGACTGGAGAGGACAAGAAATTTACTTCGGTGATGCCTACTACGAGATTGAAGGGGATTACGTTGGTGAAGATGATATCGACGAATTTTTGAAAGAAGCGTATTTAACCACTTCACTCAAGATTGCGGGTGAGTAGATGGAAGATGTGTATTTAAACGATGATCTACTGGATTCAAAACTACAAAACGTTTTGTACGCTAATAAGGTTATCGGACAAATCAGAATGAAGAATGATTCATACGAGGTATATCTATATGAGCCTCAAATAAAAAAGACAAGGGTTAAAACCTACGAGGAGGTTGAAGAGATATTAAAAAGCGTATCGAAATCATTAAAAGAACAGAGTCAAAAGTAATTTTGGACATTGATGCGGACTTTGTAAATCCGCTAATTTTTGAACAATACATGGATTACGGAAAAACAGTGGAGGATGCAGCGATGGCGATAGTACAAAATATTCCCAACGTGAAATCATTCCACATTGAACCTCAAGGAACACAGAAAGGAATGTTTTATAAATGAATTTATATGAATTAAGTTTAGCGTTTCAAGAAGTACAAAATATGGAGTTAGATCCTGAAGTAATGAAAGACACGTTAGATAGTATTGAAGACGCTATTGAGAATAAAGCGGAAAACATCGCAAAACTTATTCGAAACCTTGAATCAGACGTATCAGCCTACAAAGAAGAAGAGGACCGTTTGAAAACAAAACGTCAAGCAACTGAGAATAAAGTGAAATGGTTAAAAACGTATTTAGAAGACAACATGAAATTGACTGGAAAAACTAAATTCAAATCTGGAATGTTTAACTTCTCGATTCAAAAGAATCCAGCTAGTGTGAACATCTTGGATGAACGAGTTATTCCAGAAGAATTTCTAATCCAACAACCACCTAAAGTGGATAAAACTTCATTAAAAGAAATATTGAAGAGAGGAATTGAAGTTCCAGGAGCTGAATTGAAACAAACGGAAGGGTTGAGAATTCGATAATGAAAATACTAGCGATTGACCCTGGAAGCGCAAAGGTTACAAGTAGTACGAACGGCATCGTGTTACTCGATAATGCAAAGCTAGTAAATCATTGGGTCGTTCCTTCAGCAAAAGTCCAAGATATCCGCAATTGGTTTGAAGAAGTCGGTCGCTTCTTGGATGTGGATGTAGTCGTTATTGAAAAATTTGAAGCTCGAGACAATGACAAATCAAAGGATAATTCGGTTCTCGAAAACGTCGCTTTATTCCGAGTTCTTTTTCCAGAATCTGTTTTACAACGCAACGCAGGTTATCAAACGGATATCCCGAATGAATTATTGAAGCGACTTGGATTGTGGAAGTTTGAAAAAAGCCATCACCAGGATGTACGTGCAGCAGCAAGGCTTGGACTGTTCTATGCTTTGAGAAACGATATTAAGGAAGTAATTGATGATATCGGAAAAAGAATAATGGAGGTATAAAGTTTGACAAAATTAATTTTAAGAAAATGGCAAAAGGAGGCTATTTCCCGAAGTTCAAGATTGACAAATGGTATTTTTCTTGAAGCTTTGGGAGGTTAAAGGTCGCGGAAAAACTATCTGCGCTCTAGCTATTGCAAAAGAGAAAAACGCTAAGAAAATCATCATCACAAACAACCGTCTCTCAATTCTTGAAGGTTGGAAAGATGCCATTAAAAAGATGGATTTTGATTCAGACGTTGAGTTTATTATCTCAACTGACCGAAGTATTCAAAATAGGTTAAAAAAAGGCTCAAAATTCAACTGTGACGTGTTGATTATTGATGAGTGGCAGAATATGTCATCCGATAATCAAGTGGCCTTATATCGTCGCATAAAGCGAAAATACACGATAGGTCTTTCAGCTACTCCAATCAGAAAAAAAGGACAAAATTTCTATCCACTCGAAAAAACAATTTTCGGGTTTGCAAATCCAAATAATAAATTTGATTGGCAAAAAGCACACGGAAGAATGGTTTATGATCCATTCACTTATTCGAAAGAAAAATGGGAGGATTTTAGAGACTATGAACGCTACGTCAATAATCTTCCGAACTTCTTTAGATGGGAAGAAATCGAAGAAATCGAAAACGCTGTTGAGAACAACGGTTACGAAATTAAGTTCTATCCAGTAACTGTCAAACCTGGTAATCCTGAAACATTAGACAAGTTTAGAAAATTAAATCTTGTAACCGTAAAAGGTGAAACAGCTATGGCGAAACAATCTTTTGGACGAAACACGTTTAAAAGATACCTCAATCAAGCAGGAGTAGAAGTTGATTTCCCGAAAATCAAACCAGTAAATGCTGATACTCCGTTGATGTTAAAACTCGATGGATTAATTGAAAGAGCACCACATGACATGTTGATTGTTAGCAAGTCGAAACAGATTGTAAATGTCATCAAAGAACGACATCCTCACATTGGAATCTGGACTGGAGATGTTCAAGAAGGACTTGACAGAAAAGTCGTAGTTGCTACGAACCAGGTTCTTGGAGTCGGTGTTGATGGCTTGCAGCACAAATATCAAACAATTGTTGTTCTAGATCCAGTTGAAGAAGGTTCAGGGGAATATGACGATTACCGCCAATTGTTATGGCGAATCACAGGAAGTAGACAACAACACGATGTAAACGTGATTGAATTTTATTATAAAGGAGAATGAAATTGTTTAAATTACCAGAAAATAAACCACAAGTTCCAAAGGACACACCACGGAATTACTTCATTTATGGAGAGACCATGAGTGGTAAATCTTACCTAGCAAATGAGTTTCCTAACCCGATTGTTTTAAACACAGATGGGAACGCGGAAGCAAACAGCGTTCCAAGTATCCAACTATTAAATGACAAAGACAAATCAGGTCGTATCACTAATTCAGTGATTAAACAGCTCGGTGAAATCCTATTAGCTCTACAAACGCAAGAACATTCATACGAGACAGTCGTAATCGATGTTATCGATGACGTTATCGAGATGATTAAAATCGCTGTGTGTGATGAACTAACTCCACCAGGGAAACCTCGGTTGAAATCATTATCTGAAATCCCATATGGAAAAGGCTACGACTTCTTTAACCAGGCGATTACGGAATTGGTTATTGACTTAAAAGCATTGCCGATGAATGTTATCTACATCAGCCGTCAAATTTCAGAATATGACGATAACGGAAATGCAACAAAAGACAAACCAAGCTTAAAAGATAAGTATGTGAACCTTATCAACGGGAATTCAGATTTAATGATCCATACAGAAAAAATCGGGAATAACTACAACCGTGAAGTTGACAGAAAACGTAAGACTTATTATGCGGACCAGGTTGATGACAAAGCGATTTTGAAAATCTTATCAACCATTAGAGGCGCTGTTGAACCTCCTCGAAAACAACAAGAAACAACAAAACCAGTTACAAAACCAAAAAAACAAGAAACAGTTGAAGTTTC
>CAJZJI010000118.1 GCA_916049935.1 uncultured Streptococcus sp.
GCAGGAGTTGTAATCCCTACTAAAATGTTGTTTCCACCTGAAACTAATTTTTCAGACATGCTTGCTAAGTTACTTTGGTCGCCTTGCGCGTTTTGAAGGTCGATTTCTAAGTTTTTACCAACTTCATATCCTTCGTTCTTCAATTCGTCTTGCAATCCTTTATAAATCGCATCTAAGGCTGGATGGCTCAGTAATTGTAATACCCCCACTTTAACGGTTTCGGTTTGTGTTGATGCTGTGTTAGCTGTATTTGTTTCTTTATTTTTATCCCCTGATTGATTGAAGAATAATGCTCCAATCACTACTAATACTAATAATGCTCCGAATAAATAAATGCTTTTGTTCTTTTTCATGATGAATTCCTCCAAAAATTAAATAGATGTTTGCAAACTCTATTAAAAAAGAGACTACGTATGTTACTACGAGTCTCTCATACAAATAGAAAGACCACGTCAGCTCTAGTCTATAGATCTACGTGGTCGAGTTTGCTTTATAGTTGAAATCCACATAGATACAAGTTCACGTCAATGAAGGTTGTATCTATATGTACAAAAGTACGTTAAGAACAACCTGTATCTAGTGGCTTTGCCAACGCGTATTCAATTCTAATACGATACATAAGTGTGCCATGTCCTTAACTCCTTTTCTAGTGATGTGTTCATTATGAACTCATTTGTCTTCAATGTCAACTAATTTTTTCAAAAAAAATTGTTTTTTCAGTGTGTATTTTCATTTTCATAAAAATGCTGTGTTTTCGCGAACAATCTCCTGATATTAATTGTACTCACTATGAAACTATGCTATGATATCAATGGAAATTAATAAAACATTTTTTCACAAAGGAGAGCGAAAATGAAAAAAGGTCTTTTAGCTAGTTTAGCTATTTCATCAGTTCTATTATTAGCAGCTTGCGGAAATAATAGTTCTAAAACTTCAACTACAGCTCAAGAAACAACAACTGCTGAAGCTGTAGCAAGTGCATCTGCTCAAAAATATGCAGATCCTTCAACATTAAAGGATAGCTATGATGTTATCATCGTAGGTTCTGGGGGTGCTGGTCTATCTGCTGCCATCCAAGCAAAAGAAGCTGGTATGAACCCTGTTATCTTAGAGAAAATGCCAACTGCCGGAGGAAACACAACTAAATCTTCAGCTGGTATGAACGCATCTCAAACTAAATTCCAAGAAAAAGAAGGAATTAAAGACTCTAACGATAAATTCTACGAAGAATCACTAAAAGGTGGTAAAGGTACAAATAATCCTGAATTATTACGTTACTTAGTAGACCACTCAGCAAGTGCGATTGACTGGTTAGATTCTATGGGAATCACACTTAGCAACTTAACAACTACTGGTGGTATGAGCGAAAAACGTACTCACCGTCCAGCAGATGGTTCAGCTGTAGGGGAATACTTAGTGAACGGATTATTACGTAACGTTTCTGAACGTGAAATTCCTTTATTCGTAAATGCAGACGTAACTAAAGTAAACGAAAAAGACGGTAAAGTAACTGGTGTTAACGTTACTATCGATGGCAAAGAAAAAACAATCTCAGCTAAAGCTGTTGTCTTAACAACTGGTGGTTTCGGTGCCAACATGGAAATGGTAACTGAATACAACCCTGCTTTAAACGGATTCGTTACAACAAACCAAAAAGGTTCAACTGGTGACGGTATTCAATTAGCAAAAGAATTAGGCGCTGCAACTGTTGACATGAAAGAAATCCAAATTCACCCAACTGTAGAACAATCAACTTCAACATTGATTTCTGAATCAGTTCGTGGTGAAGGGGCTATCCTTGTGAACCAAGAAGGTAAACGTTTCTACAATGAAATGGAAACTCGTGATAAAGTATCACAACAAATCATTGGATTAAAAGAAAAATATGCTTACTTAATCTTTGACTCAGCTTTAACTGAACGTGCAAAAGCTGTTAAATTCTATGAAAAACGTGGATTAGTGAAGAAAGCTGACACAATTGAAGCTCTTGCAAAAGAAATTGATGTTCCAGCAGACACTTTAAAAGCAACACTAGAAACTTGGAACAAAGCTGTTGCGGATAAGAACGATGCTGAATTTGGTCGTAAAACAGCAATGGATCATGACTTATCAAAAGGACCATACTATGCTATTAAAATCGCACCTGGTATCCACCACACAATGGGCGGTTTGAAGATCAACACAAACACACAAGTTCTTAAAGAAGATGGTTCTGTAATCAAAGGCTTATACGCAGCTGGTGAGGTTACAGGTGGAATCCACGGTGCAAACCGTATCGGTGGTAACGCTGTTGCCGACATCATCATCTTTGGACGTCAAGCAGGTGCGCAATCTGCTGCTTACGCAAAAGAAAACTAATTAATTTCCAATTGACCAAAAAATAAACTCTGAAGTCTCGGCTTCAGAGTTTTCTTTTTGTTTTATTTTAACGGGCCCTAGTCCTCATCCTTAATATCAATATCTTCCGGAATCGGTTCGTCCAAGTACTTTTGATATTCTTCCAAAAGTCGTTCGCGTTGTTTTAAGAAGAAGTCGAACTGCGCACTGTTTAACAGTAACTCACCATCCACTTCCACCGTCTTCACTTGTTTCGTTTGAATTAAATGCATGAGATATCCTAAGTCGATTTCCAGATTCTCTGCAGTTTGTTGTACGGTATAATACATCCCTTTTCCTCCAATAAAAAAGCTACCCTAAACAAATGGTCTAAGGTAGCTAACATTTATCATTATGCTAAAGCGTCAACTAGGCTTTGCGCGAAAGCTTGGATATGTTCGATATCTTCTGCTTCAGCGTTTAAGTCTACTAAGACATTTTCAGCACCTTTTTTGGCACCTGTTTTTGCAAATTGCGCATCAAAATCTAATACTGATTGGCAGAACTTATCATAGAAAGTATCTCCTGAACCAAGCGCTCCATATACTTTTCCTGTTAAATCCTCTTCCTCTAATTCTTCATAGAAGTCGACGATTTCATCAGGTAAGTCGCCATCTGTTCCGTAAGTATAAGTTGCGACAACATTAATATCATAATTATGGAATTCGCTTGCTTGCGCTGAAGTACATTCTTTCATATCCACTTCTACGCCACGCTCTTCTAATGCTTCTGCTAAAATATCTGCAATCTCTTCTGTATTTCCTGTTAAACTAGCATATACGATCAATGCTGTTGCCATAATACCACTCTCTTTCTCATTCAATAAGAAGATTATAACAAATCCACCAAACGCCGTCTATTGTTTCTGATTAAAATCCTACAGGGCCTTAGTTCCATTCTTAAAATGCTACAAAAAATATGTGAGCAGCACTCATTACATCTTGGCACCGGTCCATTCCACGAAGGCGGATATGTACTGAATCAATTCTTGGACCTTACGGATTTTATCATTATCATCCGTAACGATTCAAAAAAACTGTGAGCAGCACTCATTACATCTTGGCACCGGTCCATTTCACGAAGGTGAATACGTAGTAAATCAATTCTTGGGCCTACGGATTTTATCATCACCATAATAGGGAATAATATTCAATGCGAACTAGTGGGAGTTGAAGCTTGCTTCCTACTCCCACTTTGAGGCTTAAAAGGCGCAAGACCGAGGCTTGCGCCGGTATCCTATTATGGTAATGATAATAACAATCCGTAAGGATGCCCAAGAATTGATTTAATCACCCTATCCACCGAGTTTTAGGTATACTTTATCTGTTGCACCCCCTTTTCAAAAGCATTACTATAATAAACGAATTTTATTTTTAGGAGATGACACCTTTGCCATTATCTGCAACGGAGCGCCTCAAGCAAGCCGAACGCGGCGCTATCTTAAGTATCGGCACCTATATCTTTTTATCTGCAATAAAACTGATCGTCGGGAAACTCTTCAACTCAGAAGCACTCTTTGCCGATGGTTGGAATAACTTTACAGACGTGATTTCATCAGTCCTTGTACTTGTAGGATTACGCGTATCGCAAAAGCCAAGTGATGAAAACCACCCCTACGGACACTGGAAATTCGAAACGATTGCCAGCCTTGCGACTTCATTTATCATGTTCTTTATCGGGATTGAAGTCATCAG
>CAJZJI010000119.1 GCA_916049935.1 uncultured Streptococcus sp.
GCTCTTGCATATGGTTTAGATAAAGTAGACCACGAAGAAAAAATCTTAGTATTTGACCTTGGTGGTGGTACATTCGACGTATCAATCCTTGAATTAGGAGACGGTGTATTCGACGTATTATCAACAGCTGGTGATAACCATCTTGGTGGGGATGACTTCGACCAAAAAATCATTGATTTCTTAGTAGAAGAATTCCAACGTGATAACGGTATTGATTTATCAAGCGATAAAATGGCTATGCAACGTTTGAAAGATGCAGCTGAAAAAGCTAAGAAAGACTTATCAGGTGTATCTCAAACACAAATCAGCTTACCATTCATTTCCGCTGGTGCAGCTGGCCCATTACACTTAGAAGTAACATTAACTCGTGCTAAATTTGACCAATTAACTCAAGAGTTAGTAGAACGTACAAAAGAACCAGTTCGTCGTGCTTTATCTGACGCAGGTTTATCAGCTTCAGAAATCGACCAAGTATTATTAGTTGGTGGATCAACTCGTATTCCAGCAGTTGTGGAAGCTGTTCGTAACGAAACTGGTAAAGAACCAAACAAATCAGTAAACCCTGACGAAGTAGTTGCTATGGGTGCTGCTATCCAAGGTGGAGTTATCTCTGGTGACGTTAAAGACATCGTATTGTTAGACGTAACACCATTATCACTTGGTATTGAAACAATGGGTGGCGTGTTCACTAAATTAATCGATCGTAACACTACAATCCCAACAAGCAAATCTCAAGTATTCTCAACTGCAGCGGATAACCAACCAGCAGTAGACGTACACGTATTACAAGGTGAACGTCCAATGGCAGCTGACAACAAAACTTTAGGTCGCTTCCAATTAACAGATATTCCAGCCGCTCCTCGTGGTGTGCCACAAATCGAAGTAACATTCGATATCGATAAAAACGGTATTGTAAATGTACGTGCTAAAGATTTAGGAACTGGTAAAGAACAAACAATTACAATCAAATCTTCTTCAGGTTTATCAGATGAAGAAATCGAACGTATGGTGAAAGATGCAGAAGCTAACGCTGAAGCAGATAAAAAACGTAAGGAAGAAGTAGATTTACGTAACGAAGTTGACCAATTAATCTTCACTGTTGATAAAACATTGAAAGATCTAGAAGGTAAAGTAGATCCTAGTGACGTTCAAAAAGCTGAAGCAGCACGTGATGAATTAAAAGCTGCTGTTGAAGCAAACGACTTAGAAGCAATGAAAGTAAAACGTGACGCTTTAAATGAAGTGGTACAAAACTTAACTGTTAAACTTTATGAACAAGCTGCCGCAGCTCAACAAGCAGCAGGTGCTTCTCAAGAAGGTTCAACTGAACATGCATCTTCAAATAACGATGGCGTTGTAGACGCTGACTTCGAAGAAGTAGACTAATATTTGCTAAATTGATAGGGTGTAAGACTACTTAGTGGCCTTACGCCCATATCCTTTGTAAACTATGAAAGAAAAGGAGGGGCAATTCAGTGGCCAAAAGAGATTTATATGAAATTTTAGGCGTATCCAAAGATGCCTCTGAAGCAGATATTAAGAAAGCTTATCGTAGACTATCTAAAAAATACCATCCAGATATTAATAAAGAACCTGGAGCAGATGAAAAGTTTAAAGAAATTGCCGAAGCTTATGAAATCTTAGGGGACGCTCAAAAACGTGCAGCCTATGACCAATACGGACATGCTTCTTATGATCCAAATTCTGGATTTAGTGGAGGCGGCTTCGGTGGTGGCTTTGATGGATTTGGAGGATTCGGCGGTAATGGAAACTTTACTGGTGGATTCGAAGATATCTTTAGTAGTTTCTTTGGTGGTGGAGGTAGTCGTGCTGATCGTGCGAACATGCCGCGTCAAGGGGCCGACCTTCAATATGTCATGGATTTAACATTTGAAGAAGCTATCTTCGGTAAGGAAGAAACGATTCATTACCATCGTAGCGATGAATGTCAAACTTGTCATGGTACTGGTGCAAAACCTGGAACACATCCTACAACATGTTCTAAATGTCATGGTTCAGGTGTGATTAACGTTGAAAGAAATACACCATTCGGTCGTATGATGAGCCAAACCACTTGTGATGTGTGTCATGGTACTGGACAAGAAATCAAAGAAAAATGTCCAACCTGTCATGGTCATGGTCAAGTAGATGAAACTCATAAAGTGAAAGTAAAAGTCCCTGCTGGGGTTGAGGATGGAAATCAAATGCGTCTTCAAGGCCAGGGAGAGGTTGGCTTTAATGGTGGCCCTTATGGAGATCTTTATGTCATCTTCCGTGTCGGCCAAAGTAAGACATTCAAGCGTCAAGGAGCAGATATTTACTATCAACTCCATGTAAACTTTGCTCAAGCGGCTCTTGGAGATGAAGTTGATGTACCAACTGTTCATGGCAAGGTGAAATTAAAAGTGCCTGCTGGAACGCAATCAGGTACAATTCTACGCTTACGTGGTAAAGGAGCTCCAAAACTTCGTGGAACTGGAAACGGTGACCAACATGTAGAAGTTATCGTAGATACTCCTAAGAAACTTACAGATAAGCAAAAACAAGCATTACAAGTATTTGCTAGTGAGGAAGGAACGGAACTTCATAATGGCGAAGAGAACTTCTTCGACAAAATGAAGAACGCCTTTAAAGATACATTTGAATAAATAGAAAAAGAACTTAGCATAACGAAAGCTAAGTTCTTTTTGTTTATTTAGAAATAACAGCAAGGCGACGAATAATTTCTTCGTGCTCAGGATATTTTTCTAATAATTCTTCTTGTGTGTAGAGTTTGAAGTCTTCGTATTCAAAACCAGGAGTAACGCTGCAACTCACAATCGCAAAGTCTTCTTCGTTGTCCGATTCAATAGTAGATCCAAAGACGACTCCAGCAGGTACCGTAAATTGGAGTTTTTGTCCGTTTCCAGGTCCGATTTCAACAGCTTCGTATGTACCATCCGGATGAATCATATGCACGGTTAGCGCGTGACCGTAGTGATAGTACCAAATTTCATCAGAAGAAAGTAGATGAAAGTGAGATGGATTTTGATTCGTTAACAAAAATAGTATAGAGGTAGAAAGTGAACGAATTCGTCCGTCAGGTAGCTTTACTTTTTCTACAGCTTTATAAGTTTGTCTGAAGTAACCGCCTTCCACATGTGGTTCTAAGTCTAATTCTTTAATCCATTCTTCTTTCGTTTTCATAGGAGACCTCCAAGAGTTATTTTCTATTATTATAGCGTAACTTTTTCTACTTGTGAATTGTTGATAGAACAGTAATTATGCTATACTAGTACTATTGGAAAAGAAAGGAGAAGAGTCATGAAAGATAATATTGCTTTAATTGTTTCGAATAAAGATGTTAAGAAAATTAGAGAGTTATTTAATGAGAATTATCCGATTGATATCGCCTTGGCGTTAGAAGAAGTCGATGATGATGTTTTAAAGAATTTCATGTTCTCTATCTCAAATACTAGGTTAGCTTCGATTTTAGAGGTTGCTGAACCTGAATTCCAATTACGCATGCTCGAGAAACTCCCATTTAGACGGGTAGCTTTATTGTTCCAACAAATGTCAAACGATGATGTCGTTGATATTTTAGGGAATTTACCAGTTGGGATTCGTAAACGTTACATCAAAATGATGAAACAAAGTTCTCAAGATGATATTCAAACGATGTTAAATTACGCTCCGGATACTGCCGGAGGGATTATGACAACTGAGTACATTACGGTAAAAGAACACTTAACCGTTGAAGAAACATTATCTAAATTAAGAGAGATTTCTCCAAACTCAGAAGTCATTAACATTATTTTTGTGACGAGTTTACAAAGGAAATTAATTGGTTGGATTGATATTCGCGATTTATTTACGCATGACTTAGACGAGAGTTTGCATGATGTTATGCATACGAATATCATCTCTGTTTTACCAGAAGAAGACCAAGAAGAAGTGGCTCGTATCTCAACAAAGTATGACTTGTCTGTTGTACCTGTAGTCAATAAGCAAAATGTGTTACTTGGGATCATCACAATCGATGATATCGTTC
>CAJZJI010000120.1 GCA_916049935.1 uncultured Streptococcus sp.
ATCAATAAATCCAATCATTCGACTATCTTTCGAAACGCCTCGATTGTCTCCCATGACAAAGTATTTCCCTTCAGGAACCTTGTCCTCTCCGGTCAACTCTTTCAATGTGAAATCATCGATGAAGACTGTCTTCTTATCATTATTTGTATTGATAAATGGTTGCTCCACTTCTTTTCCGTTAATATATAGAACACCATTTTTCACTTCAACCGTATCACCAGGCATTCCGATGACGCGTTTGATATATTCTTTATCTTCGTCTGGAGCTTGCAATACAACCACGTCAAAACGGTTAATACCGCCAATTTTTGACATAATCATATGATCTCCATTATGAAGGGTTGGATACATCGATTGTCCACTGACTGTAAACGGACGACCTACAAAGAAGTAGAGAATCGCCATAATGATACTTGCAACAGCAATAGACCAAATCCAACTAAGAATTTCTTCTAGAATTTCTTCTAGAATCGGATGTTTTTTCTTAGGTTCATTCCCTTTATTCTTACGAGAGTTTAATCTCTCTTCAATAGAAGACAGGGCCGAATTTTCTACTTGGTTTTCTTCGTACATTCCCATCCTCCTTTATTATTGTAAAGCCTTCACAGCGGCTTTGTATTGAGTATCGTTTGCTTTCAATGCATCACGAATCGCACTCATTAATGCTGTACCAGTCTTCTCATCAACTTCACCAGTTTCAGATAAACCTTTTGATTTTTGAAATTCTTTTACAGCTTCAGTTGTTTTACTATCAAAGTAACCATCTACTGTTACGTCGTATCCTAAACCTTTAAGGATTGTTTCGATTGTTTTCACGTTATCAGACACAGCGCCTTCTTTAACAACTTCACGTGTATCGATAATTGTGATGTTGTAATAATCTGGCATTGATACTTCTTCAGTTGGTTCGATACCTGTTTTATGAATCCACGTTTTGTTTGGTGTTAACCATTTTGCTATCGTGTATTTCAATTCAGCGTTATCGCCAACTTCAATTACAGATTGAACGGTACCTTTACCATAAGTCTTCTTACCGATTAATTTTGCATCTGCAGACTCTTTCAAGGCTGCGGCTAAAATTTCAGAAGCAGAAGCACTACCTTCATTGACAAGTAATACGTATGGTTCAGTAATCTTGAACGTACCATAGTCTTTAGAAGCGTTGTATGACTTGATTTGTCCATCACGATTTTCAACATTAAGAATAGTCTTTCCTTCATCAACGAACATATTCGCAATCATAATCGCTTGATCTAATAAACCACCAGGATTATAACGGACGTCGAAGATAAATTTCTTAACGCCTTTTTCACGTAAATCTGTTACAGCTTTTTCAACTTCTTTTGCAGTGTTTTTAGCAAATGAGTTGATTTGAACGTGACCGATTGTCGCATCGGTTGAATCCACAGTTCCTTTAACCGTTTCAATAGCAATTTTAGCGCGAGTAATCTTTACTTCTAGCTCTTGTGTGCCACGTTGGATTGTTAGGGTTACATCTGTTCCGACTTCCCCACGGACTTTAGAAACAACATAAGAGATGCTCTTACCTTCCATGTCTTCACCATTCACTTTAAGAATAGCGTCATTTTCTTGAAGACCAATCTTTTGAGCAGGTGTTCCTTCACGAGTATTACTAATAATCACTCGGTTATTTTCAGAACGTAATTCCGCACCGATTCCTCCAAATGAACCTGTCATTGTTTCATCGATTGCAGCAGTTTCATCGTTCACTAAATAGTTCGTATATGGATCACCTGTCGCTTCTGCCATTCCTTTTAAGGCTCCGTTGATAAGATCATCTTTGCTAATATTTTTATCAACATAACCGTTCACAAGTGTGTCATATACAAGTTCTAGTTTTTTTAAATCTTCATTTGTAAGATCACCACTTGATGTAACAGAATCACTATTTGAATCATTTTTTGCCTCAGATTGAGTAACTTGATTTTGTGAAGTTCGAGCAGCATAGCTCGTTCCAAAATAAGTAAATACTCCCGTTAATAATACCGCTAAAAATAATATCCAAACGGAAACTTTTTTTGACTCAAGGTCGTTTCGAACGGCACCTTGAGGTTTTGGATTATTTCCCATTCGGGTTCCTTCTTTCTACTTCAAAATTTATGCACGAACAGTTTCTAACGCGATTTCCATCATATCATTAAATGTTTGTTCACGTTCTTGTGCTGTTGTTTCTTCACCTGTTAAAAGGTGGTCACTAATGGTAAGAATCGCTAACGCTTCTTTTTTGTGTTGCGCTGCTAACGCATATAATCCTGCAGCTTCCATTTCCACACAAAGCATTCCGTAATCCATTAATTTCTTCTTGTCTAATTCAGCGTTATAGAAACGGTCAGAAGACAATACGTTCCCTACGTGAACGCCAACACCACGGTCTTTTGCTAAATGATACGCTTTATCTAATAAGTTAAAGCTTGCGATTGGAGCAAAAGTTACTTGGTTTTGGAAAATGTTGTTGAAAATTGATGAATCTGTTGTAGCTCCTTGTGCTAAAACAATATCACGAACTTTAACATCTTCTTGCATACCGCCGGCAGAACCGATACGGATGATGCGTTCTGCGCCAAATTCAGTGAATAGCTCATTAGCATAAATCATAATAGATGGAATCCCCATCCCGCTACCTTGAACAGATACACGTTGACCTTTATACAAACCAGTGTAACCAAACATATTACGGACAGCGTTATATTGTTCCACTTCTGTTAAATAATGTTCCGCAATAAATTTTGCACGTAATGGATCTCCTGGCATTAAAACTGATTCAGCAACTTGGCCTTTTTTAGCATTAATATGAACACTCATTTTTTATTCTCCTTTTGTGGGAACCCCCGTTATTGATATATGTACTATTCTACTATAAAACACAAGTAATGGAAACTTAAAACCGCCTATTTAAGCCTTTCTTAACAACGAACGTACGTCAATTTCACAAAAAAGTCCTAGAAAGTCTGTTGGACAAAAGATGTTTTGCCTTCTATAATGAGAGTTATCGAAAGGAGCGTGTTGCGATGAAAGCATCTACTTTAAGAAAAGAACGAAAAGCTCAATCCATAAAATCTGAGATTATAGGTGAAGTGTTAAATGCCGTGACGCATGGTATCGGTGTTGCTCTAGCAATTACCGCTCTCGTATTACTTTTAATGAAAGCCGTAGCGGTAAATAATACCACACAAATTATAGCGTTTAGTGTTTACGGCGCGTCGCTAATTCTTTTATTTTTAGCTTCTACACTTTATCATAGCTTCAAGTTCACAAAGGCAGCAAAAGTTTTCCAACGAATCGATCACTCTTCGATTTACTTATTAATCGCTGGAACTTATACCCCATTTTGCTTGATTGGAATTGGAGGCCAACAAGGGTTCATCTTCTGTATAGCGATTTGGCTCTTTGCGATCGGTGGCGTGATTATTGAAGCATTCTTCTTGGAGAAATTTTCTAAAATCTCAGTATTCCTTTACTTAGCAATGGGTTGGGTATCTATCTTTACTTTAAAACCACTCTATGAAAGTATGGGTTGGGGCGGTATTCTCTATCTTTTACTCGGTGGGTTAAGCTACTCTCTTGGTACAATTTTCTATAAGCGTAAATACCATAATTTCTATCATGTTATTTGGCATCTTTTCGTACTTGCAGGAGCCATTTTCATGTTCCTAGCAGTGTTCAAATATTTATAACCATACGCAAAAAAATCTCTTAGATTGCTCTAAGAGATTTTTTTAGTTTGCTTTCAATTAGCATTTGTCAGGAATGTAAGGAGCGTGAATTGAAATCACGTCTGATTTTGCTAATAATTCATCTAATGACACTTGAGTACAGATATGGTCAACATCTTCTTTAAGAAATGTTTAACAATATCCCCTATTTTCAAAAAGTTTCATTTTGATTTTCGTCAATCAAAAACGATTGGAAAACGTTATTTCCAAGAAACTTCCCTTGGTGAGTTAGAACGTACCCATCAGAAGTAGTTGTGAGCAA
>CAJZJI010000121.1 GCA_916049935.1 uncultured Streptococcus sp.
GCGCCGATAGTAGTTGGGGGTTTCTCCCTGCGAGGGTAGGACGTTGCCACGCAAATTGTATAAGCTGGGCCTGGTGCCCAGCTTATTTTGTAGCTATTTTTCTAATATTTTATTTTAAGAGAATTTTTGAAGGAAGTTTGCTATAATAAAACGGATGATAAGGAGGAGGTAAAATCATGAAATGGATTAAAAGTATAGTATTAATGGCGTTTCTATGCGTTTTATCTGCTTGTGGAAATGGCTTATCAACAGAGGCGGTTCAAGACCAAGTCGCTAGTTCCGAAGAGTCTGTTTCCAATTATCATATTACTGTGAAGCAATCGGACTATAAGGAAGGGTCGAAAACACCTGGAGCACAAACGGTGGCGAGTGCTAGCGCGTGGAAAGACGGCACAGGATACGGCTCGAAAATCGATAAAAATGCTGGGAAGGTCACGAACCAACTTGAAGTGATTGCGGATGCCAATGTCGGATTTATTCGCTACTATCAAGACAAGTGGGAACAAACCATCACGGCTGCCTCTAGTCTGCAAAATACGGTTGTTTTCCCGTATACAAAGGTGATTCAATTAACGAAGGAAATTCATCAAGAAGTACCTTGGAAGAAGACATTCTCTGGATACGAGAAGGCATATACAGGAAACGATGAAGCGATTCGTAAGGCATTGACATCGGTTCTTGGAATTGCGACAACGGATACGTCAAAAGTCGAGTTAAAAATCAAGACAGATGGCACTGGAAATCTGATTACGAATGTTGAAATCAAAGTAACTGATGAAGGCGAACAAACGCGTAAAGAATATTCGATCGCGTACTTACAATTTAATGAACAACAAAAGAAAGCTTTGCCGCAATAAGGGCGAAGCTTTTTTCGTAAAATAAACCGCTATGACTACAAAAAAAGGCGCTTTTTTGTTACAATAGAAAAGAACAAAATATTGCGAGAAATGAAGAACATTTTGTAGACATGCGAGAGGGAGAATGCTTGCATTCTCCCTTTTTTATAACAAGAAAACATGGAGGAAGAATATGGGACGTGTGATATCCGTTGCCAACCAAAAAGGTGGAGTTGGTAAGACAACTTCGACAGTGAGTTTGGCTGCAGCACTTGCCGTTCATGGCAAAAAAGTATTGATTATTGATAGTGACCCTCAAGGAAATGCGACGAGTGGTCTTGGCGTGCAAAAAGGAGAGCTAGAACAAGATGTATATGATGTTTTAGTAAACCAAGTACCAATGGCCGATGTCATTGTACCGACAACGCGCGAAAACTTGATGATTGCTCCTTCTACGATTCAGTTAGCAGGTGCCGAAATCGAGTTAACGAGTCAACCACGTCGTGAACAACGCTTGAAGGAAGCCGTGAAGAAGATTAAAGATGACTACGATTATATCTTTATTGACTGCCCACCTTCACTAGGGCATTTGACAATGAATGCTTTTACGGCCAGCGACACAGTTCTAATCCCTGTGCAATGTGAATACTACGCACTTGAAGGGTTGTCACAACTCATGAACACGATCACGATGGTTCGTAAGCACTTCAATCCGCAGTTGAAGATTGAGGGTGTTCTTTTAACGATGTACGATGCGCGTACGAACTTAGGGAACGAAGTGAAAGACGATGTGATTAAGTATTTCCGTGAAAAAGTATATAAAACAATTATTCCTCGAAACGTACGTCTATCTGAAGCGCCAAGTTACGGACAAGCGATTGTCGACTACGATCCAAAATCCCGTGGTGCTGAAGTGTACATGGAGTTAGCAAAGGAAGTGTTGGCACATGAGTAAAAATCAAAAAGGAAAAGGTCTTGGACGCGGTATTGATGCGCTCTTTATGAATGACTTGGATACCATCGATGCTCTAGAGCAAGTTCAAGATTCAGAACAAATTCAACAGATTGCTGTTTCAGAAATTCGTCCAAACCCATATCAACCTCGTAAAGAGTTCGATGAAGAGGGCTTGGCGGAATTAGCAGAATCGATTCGTCAAAATGGAGTCTTCCAACCAATTATCGTTCGTAAGTCGAAAATTAAAGGCTACGAGCTTGTGGCTGGGGAACGTCGTCTGCGTGCGTCTAAATTAGCCGAAAAAGAAACGATTCCGGCCATCGTACGTGACTACTCTGAAGAAACGATGATTCAAATCGCAGTTGTAGAAAACTTACAACGTGAGAATTTGAAACCATTAGATGAAGCCATGGCTTATCGCACATTGATGGATTCATTGAAATTAAAACAAGAAGAAGTCGCAAACCGTGTCGGTAAGAGCCGTTCATACGTGGCAAACTTCTTACGTTTATTAACGTTACCGCAACCTGTACAAGAACTCGTTCAAAGCGGCGAGCTATCAGCAGGACATGCACGTACTTTACTTGGATTAAAAGACCAAACGAAAATCTTACCAGTCGCTAAAAAAGCGGTGAAGGAAGGCTTAACAGTTCGTGCCTTAGAGCAACTCGTTCAATCGATTAATGAACCAGTCAAAAAGGTTGTTAAAAAAGCAGCGAAACCGAAAAAATCCATGTATATCGTTGAATCAGAAGAACGCTTAATGGATAAATTCGGAACAAGCGTGCAAATCGTCGAAAAAGGCGAGCGTGGAAAAATCGAGATTGAATACCTTTCTCAAAAGGATCTAACACGTATTTTAGAAGTATTAGAAATCGAATTAGACGATTAAAAAGGAGTCTGTATGAAAGCAGGAACAACGTATCAATTACACGATCATGTGGAAATGAAAAAGCCGCATGCGTGCCAAACGAATTCCTGGGAAATCATCCGTATGGGGATGGACATTCGTATCAAGTGTGATCACTGTGGTCAAATGGTCCTAATGCCAAGACGGGAATTCGAGAAGAAGATGAAAAAGGTCACTGTAGTAGCGGCCGAAGAAAACAAATAAAGAAAGAGTGTGACAAATGGCCTTAACAGCTGGAATCGTCGGCTTACCAAACGTTGGGAAGTCAACATTATTTAATGCAATTACAAAAGCAGGGGTCGAAGCAGCGAACTATCCGTTTGCGACGATTGACCCAAACGTCGGAGTGGTAGAAGTGCCAGACCTTCGTTTACAAAAACTAACAGAATTAGTGAAACCAAAGAAAACTGTCCCAACGACATTTGAATTTACAGATATCGCGGGAATCGTGAAAGGGGCAAGCCGCGGGGAAGGTCTTGGGAACAAATTCTTAAGCCACATCCGTCAAGTAGATGCGATTTGCCAAGTGGTTCGTTGTTTTGAAGACGAAAATATTACACACGTGGCTGGAAAAGTAGACCCAATCGCCGACATCGAAACTATCAACCTAGAGTTAGTGTTAGCCGACCTTGAGTCAGTGGACAAACGTATCGCTCGTGTGGCAAAAATTGCGAAAACAAAAGATAAAGACGCGGTTGCGGAACTTGCAGTCTTAGAAAAAATCAAACCTGTGTTAGAAGAAGGAAAATTAGCACGTACGATTGAATTCACAGACGAAGAACTTCCAATCGTGAAAGGATTATTCCTTTTAACAACAAAACCAATGCTTTACATCGCAAACATCTCTGAAGATGACGTGATGGAAGGCGGCCATAACCAATATGTGCAATTAGTAGAAGAATATGCTGCAAAAGAAGATGCAGAAGTCGTAGTGATTTGTGCGAAAATCGAAGAAGAGGTAGCCGAATTAGAGGAAGAAGAAAAACAAGCCTTCTTAGAAGAAATGGGTATCGAAGTCTCAGGGTTAGATATCTTAATCCAAAAAGCATACCACTTATTAGGATTAGCGACTTACTTTACAGCGGGTGAACAAGAAGTGCGCGCGTGGACATTCCGTCGCGGCATGAAAGCTCCGCAATGTGCGGGAATCATCCACTCAGACTTCGAACGTGGATTTATCCGTGCTGAAACGGTAGCCTATGCAGACCTACTGGAATACGGTAGTATGACGGCTGCAAAAGAAAACGGAAAAGTTCGTCAAGAAGGTAAAGAATATGTCGTGCAAG
>CAJZJI010000122.1 GCA_916049935.1 uncultured Streptococcus sp.
GGTGGTGCTATTGCATCTGAAAAAATCGCACCTGGGATTGGATACTTCTGGGTTATCGGCTTGCTTCTTCTAAATAGGAAGGCTAAAAGCCCTATTGTTGAACTAGCTATTGGACCAGTTGCAGCAATCAGTTTAGGAATTATTGTTAATATTCTTTACATGGTTGGATTATTCACACCAGTTGCTGGATAGGAGATTGTTGATATGACGTTCATAGATGGAATTACTTATATGCACGAACATACGACTATTGATTTATCTAGATTAAAAAATATTGATGATACTAATTTAAATTGCTTTGATGAAACAGTAGAAGAATTTAAAAAATTATATGCTAAAGGGGTTCGTAACATCGTAGATGTTACGAACCTTGATATGAGAAGAAATCCTTTATATGTTCAAAAGGTTGCTGAGCTTAGTAAAATTAATATTATTCAAGCGACAGGCTTTTATCAAGATAAATTTTTACCGGAATTCGTGACGGATGCGAGTGTGGAAGAGTTAGCTGATTTAATGCGAAGAGAGATTCTTGAGGGGATTGATGGTACAAATATAAAAGCGCAAATTATCGGTGAAATAGGAACAAGCAAAAATACGATGACTGATAGAGAAAGAAAGGTTTTTCTCGCCTCGTCAATTGTTCATAAAGAATTAGGAGTTCCAATTACCACTCATACAACTCTAGGAACATATGGTCATGAACAAGTCGCTTTCTTTAAAAAAGAGAATGTAGACTTAGATAAAGTCATTATTGGACATGTCGATTTAACGGGTGATGTAAATTATATTCTTAAGATGTTAGATGAAGGTGTCTATGTAGAGTTTGATACTGTGGGTAAAGAGAACTACCAACCGGACTTATTGCGAGTAGAAATGCTAAAGGAAATTGAGCAAAGAGGCTATGAAGACAAGGTGTTCTTATCTATGGATATTACGCGGAAGTCAAACCTAGAATATCAAGGTGGAATAGGTTATTCTTATCTATTAGATCGTTTTGTTCCAATGTTACGAGAGGGAGGAGTTTCAGACAAATTCATCCGTAAAATGTTAGTGGAAAATCCTAAACGGTTTTTTGTAAGGAGTAAAAGATGAAAAGTTATCCTTTAAAAAGTTTGACAATCGCAGAAGCGCAAGAAATGCAATTCAGGTTAGTAGATGAGATTACAAAAGTCTTTCCTGGAAATGAAATTTTAACTAGGGGAGATTTAGGAGTAGTTAAAGGTCTGAATCAACCTGTGTATACAAGAAAGGTCGAAAAGGTTATTGCAAACTTTTTTGACGCAGACGAAGCGTTGTTAGTTAGAGGGTCAGGAACGAATGCTATCAGACTAGCGTTACATGCGGGTGTTAATCGTAAGAAGAAAATATTAATTCATGATGCACCTATTTACCCAACAACAAATGTGAGTTTTGAAATGTTAGGCATCACATATGAAAAAGTGGATTTTAACGATTTAGCGGCAGTGAAGGACAAAATTAAAGATGAAGAAATAACGTCAGCTCTGGTTCAAGTTACGAGACAACTTCCATCAGATTCATATGAAGCTGAAACAGTTATTAAAACAATTAAAGAGTTGCGCTCTGATATATTTGTGATTACAGATGATAACTACTCTGTTTTTAAAACAGAAAAGATTGGGGTTCAATATGGAGCGGATATTTCTTGTTTTTCAACATTTAAGCTCTTAGGTCCGGAAGGAATAGGTTGTGTAGTAGGAAATTCAGAAGCACTACAAAGTTTGAAGAAAGAAAACTACTCTGGTGGAGGACAAGTGCAGGGGCATGAAGCTCTAGATGTTTTAAAAGGGATGATATATGTTCCGGTTTCTCAAGCAATTTCCGCTAAAGTTGGCGAGGAAGTATGTGAATCGCTAAATCAAGGGGCTTTAGAGGCGGTTAAAGAAGCCTCTATTGTGAACGCTCAATCGAGAGTTTTGATCGTAGAATTAAAAGAACCGATTGCTGAAGCGGTTATTGAGGAAGCGACGAAGTTAGGCGCGTTGCCGTATCCGGTAGGAGCTGAATCTCAATATGAGTTTTGCCCTTTGTTTTATAGAGTTTCCGGCACTTTTAGAAATGCGGATCCAACAGCAGAAAAGCGTTTGATCCGTATTAATCCAAATCGTTCAGGTGCTAAAACTATTATAAGAATACTGAAAGAATCTATAGAAAAAGTGAAAGAGTAAATAAGAGGAAGAGTATGGTAGAGAAGTTTTTAATGAAAAAAGGTCAAGTAGTCAATGCTATTGCATCTGATTTTCTAAAGAAATCGGTAGGAGATAAGGTGCCTAGTATTTCTGAATATCAAGAAGATTTAGAAGTAGCTCGTGGGACCGTTCAAAATGCGATTTCTTATTTAAAAAGTGAGGGGGCCTTTAAATTAATCAGCAAAGGACACCAAGGTTCGTTTATTTCAGAAATTAATTATGAAATATTACAATCTTATGCATTGTCAGAAACGGTTCTTGGGACGATGACATTGCCATACTCTAAACTCTATGAAGGTTTAGCAACCGGAATATACGAAGAATTCCGCAATAACCATATTCCATTGAATTTAGGTTATATTCGGGGGTCAAAAGAAAGAATTAAAGCAGTTACGAGTAAATTTTATCGTTTTGCAATTGTTTCTAAATTTGCTGCTAAACAAGCTATTCATAATCGTGAACCATTAGAAATAGCGCTAGACTTCGGAAAAAATAGTTATTTAAGTGAGCACGTTGTTGTCTTTTCTAGTGAAAATACTGATAAGACTATTGAAAGCAAGAAAGTAGCTATTGATTATAATTCAATCGACCAATACCTACTGACAGAAGAGGTAGTAAAAGATAAAAATGTTCAATTAGTTGAAATGCCTGGATTTCAAATTCTAACAGCGCTAAGAAAGGGAATTGTAGACGTTGGTGTTTGGAATTTAGATGAATTAATGGATAAAGATTATTCCGATTTAAGCTATTCTAAATTAAAACACAATCAATGGATTGATGATATGACATCTGCAGTTGTTGTAGTTCATAAAGATGATGATTCACTTAGGGCATTTTTTAATCAAAGTGTAGTCGCGGATAAAATAATTGAGATTCAAAATAAAGTGAAAAATAATGAGATGATTCCTCAATATTAAAAGGGGTGAGTTCATGCTAGAAGAGAAATTAGATGTTCTGGTAGTGGCGGATGTTATAGATCAAGATACAAAAAAATATATATTGAAGGCTAGTGACTTTTTTCAAAATGAAATGAAGATTAATGATGAAACGAAGGTCGAAGTATTTCTTATTCATTTAGCGATGGCTGAATCGAGACGCAGAAAAAATGAAGTGTTGGATGCCAAAATGGAAGAAATCATTCGAAATGAAGTTAATAACCATCATAATTTTGCTGAATGTAAAGAAGTTTGGAGTCGTTTATCAAATTATATCGGTGAAGAAGTTTATTCAGAGAATGAATTAGAGTTTATTTATCTTCATTTATTGAATTTGTTAGAAGGTGACAAAGATGTTTCTTGATCTTGTGAATAGAAGAAATCGTTCTTTAGTCGATTTTGCAGTCAAGCTGCATCAAGATGGTGAAATCCTTCCGGATACTTATGTGATTGATTTAGATGCGGTTATCCAAAACGCAAAATATATGTCTGAAACCGCAAATAAAGAAGATGTTGAGCTTTATTATATGCTTAAACAGATTGGAAGAAATCCGTTTATAGCAAGGGCAATTGCTGAAAATACAGATATAAAAAAGGCAGTAGTTGTTGACTATAAAGAAGCGTTAAGGATGATGGAAGAGGGGTTACCTTTAGGGAATGTAGGTCATTTAGTTCAAATTCCTAATACTTTGTTGGAGAAAATCATTTCGTATGGAACAGATTATATTACGGTGTACTCATTTGAAAAAGTACAGCAGATTATTCGTGTTGCAAATAGATTAAAAAAACATCAGAAGCTTTTGTTGAAAGTTATTGAGAAAGACGACAATAT
>CAJZJI010000123.1 GCA_916049935.1 uncultured Streptococcus sp.
CTTCTACCATAGAATCCCTATGGTTCTTCGTTTGCCCTCGGTCTTTTTGTGCTTTACACAAAACGTTGCAAAAGGAAGAGTAATACTCTTCGTGAGTGCATACTAGTGTGAATTTACAGGCGATGAAATTGGAGCGTGCGAACTTTGCCCACGGTCTTTTGTGCATTTTTACGAAACGTTATCAAAAGAAGAGGGATGTTTTTAGTATGTGCTTATTAAATAAAAAAACAGAAGTTAAGTTTTAAAGCTTAACTTCTGTTTTCTTTTGATTTCATAAATACGTGTTGGATGATAAAGATAGCTGCAGTTACGAGCACTCCTACGATTACAGCGCTCTGCACGTTGTAAGGTGTTTGAGAAAGTGCACTTCCTAAATAATAAGTCACTTGGCTAAGTATCAATCCCCATATGATGGTAACAATATATTTCACAGACAACCCTTCTTTCATTTCCCATTATAGTACAAGCAAGATTCTTTTGACAATAGATGGGCCAAAAATCTTTCCAAATGGGAGCGTGAAAGGGGAAGATATGCTATAATAAGACGACTAATACGAGAGGAGGAGCCCTATGCCATTTACAACTTTACAAGTATTCAGTAGCTATTCATTACTAAAGAGTACGATTCGTTTGAATGAGTATGTAGAAACTGGGAAATTATTAGGTTATAAACAATTGGCCTTAACGGATGATGGTGTATTGCACGGCGCAGTGGAGTTTTACGAGCGCTGTATTCAAAATGGAATTCAACCGATTCTAGGGTGTACATTCGAGATTTCTTGGAAGAGTGATGCTTCTAGAAAAGAAATGCTTGTCGTCTATGCCAAAGGTGCTAAGGGGTACGAATCCCTCCTGAAACTTTCAACTCTGTATCAACAAGGGATTACTTGGACAACGGAAATGACTGAGTGGATATCAACTCATAGCGAGGATGTGAAAATCGTTCTTCCACCAATGGACAGCGAGTGGGTTGCTGCGCATTCTAAGGGGAAACTCGAATCAGTTCTTCGTGCTGTGAAGGAAGAATTTCCTGGCGTTGAGATTGCCGTAGGGATAACTCGTGAAATGGTTGAACGCGGTGAGTTCGACACGATGCGTGAAGGGATCGAAGCGTCTGGAGTAGTGCCAGTTGCCTTTAGTGTCGCTCGTTATTTAAACACAACTGATTATTTCCCGTGGAAAGTGTTGCAAGCGATTCGACTAGGAGAAACGCTCTCATTTACACAAGAAGATGCAACAGGAAGCGAATCGTTACCAGAAGCAACTTCGATGACAAAGGTGTTCCAAGCGGCAGAAGGTGGAGTCCTTCTTTCTAACTTAGAACAATTTACAAAAGATTTAGTGGTAGAAATTCCTCTAAGAGATACCATGCTGCCACAATTCCCAGTACCAGGTGGGAAGACGAGTGCACAGTTCCTTTATGAATTATGTGAAGCGGCGATGCTGGAGATGGGAGTGACGACACCTATTTATGTGGATCGACTCAAAGAAGAGTTAGCCGTTATTCATGAGATGGGATTTGATGATTACTTCCTTATCGTTTGGGATATTATGCGTCATGCTCGCGAGAAAGGTATCCAAACGGGAGCTGGTCGTGGTTCTGCCGCGGGTTCACTTGTTGCGTATCTCTTGCATATTACAGGAGTGGATCCGATTCGTTATCACTTGTTATTTGAGCGTTTCTTAAACCGTGAGCGGTATACGATGCCCGATATCGACTTGGACTTCCCAGATGATAAGCGTGAAGATATTTTAGCCTATATCGTGTCGAAATATGGCAATCAAAATGTAGCGCAGATTGTGACATTCGGTACGCTTGGGGCGAAACAAGTGATTCGAGATGTATGTAAAGTCTTTGGAGAAAACATCATTACGGTTCAGAAGTTTTCAAACAATATCGCTCAAGGAAAAGTGACGCTAGAGCAGACTTATAAAGAAAATAAGGTGTTTAGAGAACATGTAGAAAGTAGTGATCGTAATCGTAAGCTCTATCAAGTGGCGAAATCTCTTGAAGGACTTCCACGTCATTCGTCTGTCCATGCAGCCGGTGTCGTGTTATCACAAGACGTGTTGACGAAGACAGTTCCTTTAATGAAACGAGATAAAGGATATTCGGCGTCTCTACAAGAATCCGATTGGATGCTCACGCAGTATGCGATGCAAGCTGTTGAAAAAGTCGGACTTCTAAAAATGGACTTGCTAGGGTTGAGTAACCTGACATTGCTTCATAAGGCGATTCAACAAACGCAAAAGATTACGAAAAAAGCATTAGATATTACAAAGATTCCTTTAGACGATGCGCGTACGTTTGAACTTTTCCAAAAGGCACAAACGAATGGAATCTTCCAATTCGAGTCAGACGGGATTCGACGTGTCTTGAAGGACATGAAACCAACAGAGTTTGAAGATTTAGTAGCAGTTCTTGCGCTTTATCGTCCAGGTCCAATGGAACAAATTCCACACTTTATTAATCGTAAAAAAGGAACGGAAATTGTTCAGTATCCTCACGCATCCCTTCAAAAGATTCTTGAACCGACATACGGTATTTTGGTTTACCAAGAACAAGTTATGCAGGCGGCTAGTGAAATGGCAGGCTTTACTCTAGGAGAAGCAGACATTTTACGTCGTGCCATCGGGAAGAAGAATAGTGATGCGATTGCTGCGCAAAAAGAGAAGTTTGTACACGGCGCACTTTCAAAAGGGTATAAACAAGAAGATGCTGAGACGGTATATGACTATATCGAGAAGTTTGCCAACTATGGATTTAACAAATCTCACGCGGTAGCTTATGCGATGTTGTCTTATCAATTAGCGTACTTAAAGGCAAACTATCCAACGGCATTCTTTACGGCATTGTTCCAAAATGCGAGTGCGAAGTCAGCGAAGTTACAAGATTATCTGGTTGAAGCGCGTCAGTTAGGAATCAAGATTCTACCGCCAAGTATCAACCGTAGTTTTGCAGACTTTGTGGCAGACGATAGTGGCGTCATTGTTGGGCTCAATAACATCAAAGGGATTCGACGAGACTTTGTGGAAAGTATCGTGAAGAACCGTTATGAATATGGTCCGTTCAAAGGATTCCAAGACTTTGCGTATCGCATGGGGAGTCAATATACGAAAGAACCACTCTTAATGGCATTGATTAATGCTGGAGCCTTTGATGAATTTGGTGAAACAAGAGCAACTCTGAAGGCGAACGTCGATGCTGTTGTCAAAAGCGTGAAGTTCCATGGATTGAATTTATCGCTGGAAGATGACTTAGAGGTGGCATTCACACATGTGGAAGAAGAACCACTCCTAAAACGAATTGAAGAAGAAATCGAAGTACTTGGATTCTCAGTTTCTCCGCATCCATCCTCTAAATACGACTCTCTTGTAAAGAGTGGATGGATTACTCCGATTCAAACCGTCTTTGAAGAAGGATATATGAGGTTTGTCGGCATGATTGTGGACATTCGTAAAATCTCTACTCGTAAAGGAGAGCAGATGGCGTATGTCACACTTCAAGATGCGTCTGGAATGATGGATGTTGTCGTCTTTCCGTCCACGCTTGCCGAAGTCTATCAACACCTTCAACAAAACACGATGGTTCTAGCGGAAGGTCGTGTGAAGAGAGGACAAAAAGGTCAATGGCAACTGCAGTTAAACCGCATGTATCCGATGAGTTTTGCCGATAAGCTACTTGAAGATTCAGCTAAAAGATTGCAAATCGCAATTCGTCCGGAAAAACATACTCCTGAAGTGTATGCTGAGATTAAGCAGTTGGTGACTAAATATAAAGGGGTGACACCTGTTGAATTATTCCTCGTGAATAGTAAAACTCTCGTAAAGAATTCTTTTGCAAACGGTGTGAACCTTGAGTCGAAACTGATTCCTAGTCTTGTCGACATTTTAGATAAAGAATGTATAAAAATTGTAAAATGAAAAAGTTTATGAAAATGAAA